>CAZJBH010000009.1:0-18559 GCA_964544485.1 uncultured Candidatus Saccharibacteria bacterium | reverse complement strand
ATTTTCATATTTTTAAAACAGATATTAAAGAAGTAGAGATTAAAGATTTAAAGCCGCGCATGACTTTAGCTGAATCAGCCATTAATTATTTACAGCAGGATAAAGAATATTTTGAGAATCAAATCGGCCGTTTTTTTGTCGGCGGGTTAAGTCCGGAACAAGTTATAGCAATTAAAGAGTGGTTTGCTAAAAGAGGAGAGATTCTTAAAAAGATCAAGATTTATAAGCCGTTTCCATTTGTTGTTTGGATGCTTTTAGGTTTAATTATTACAGTCATTTTAAAGGGTTCTTTGTTCCATTTAGTTTGGCAAAAATTATTTTAATCTTGTGGATAATTTAATAGCATTTTTTTACAAAAGAGTTTATAATATAAGTAATTTATGCCTAAAATTAAATATTTTTTAAAAAACAAATTGTTTTTAGGTTTATTTTTATTATTATTTGCATCTTTTTTATGCGTTTGTTTTGTTTTGGCTTATAACCCGGGAACAAATATTAGAATTTGCACTGGATCAGTCAGTCAGCCAAGCTGTTATTCAGGAGCTTATCCAACTCCGACTTTAAATTGGTATAAGCATAGCGGAACTTCTGATCAAAGAAGATATCGGCTTCAAATTGATAATAATAGCAGTTATTCTTCTCCTGAGATTGATAGCGGAGTAATTGTTTCTACTAATGATAGTTATACAGTTAGCGGTCCAGGATTAGATTTTGATTCTATTTATTATTGGAGAGTTAGAGTTAGAGATAATTTTGGAAGTTGGACTAATTATGCGCAAGGCTCTGATACTCTATTTATCACTGCTGGAGTATGTAATAATTCTCCAATCGCCTCAAATTTATCAGTTAGCCAAGGTGATTATTGTGCTTTGCCTTCACATCGTTTTTCTTGGAATTATTCTGATCCAGATAATGATCCGCAAGATAAATATCGTTTTCAAGTAGATAATAATAGTGATTTTAGCTCTCCGGAAGTAGATATTGCTCCATCCAATTCTTCATCTGAAGAACAAACAGTGCTTGTATCAACTTCTCCGGGCTCTAATCAACTTAATTACAATACTGTTTATTATTGGCGGGTAAAAGTTTGGGATGACCAAGGAGCTGATTCTGGTTGGGTAAATGGTTCTTCTTTTAGTACTGAAACTCATCGATATCCTTCAATTGATTTTGATTGGTCTCCGCCTGAACCAAACATTGAAGAAGATATTCAATTTACTGACCAATCTACGGTTTACGGTGGAGCCTCTAAAGTGTCTTGGTCTTGGGTATTTACAGATGGCGATCCTGCTTCTTCTGAAGAATCTTCAGTGATTGTTCAATTTTCTAGCAAGGGAGAAAAGAATGTTAAATTAGAAGTAACTGATTCTGATGGATATACTTGCCCATTAACTAAAGTTATTTCTATTGAAAAGCCTTTGCCAGATTGGAGAGAATTATTACCATGGTAAAATAATTTAATAAATATACACATGAAAAAAATATCAATATTAATTTTCGGTTTTATTTTTTTTGTACTTGGAGCAAATTTAGTTTTTGCCCAAGAAGGAGCTTTTAATAATGTTTTAGTTAAGGATTTTAAAGCCGAGTATATAATTGATAAAAATTCTATTGAAGGGGAGGTAATTATTGGTAATTTTGGGGAACAATCCTTTTATAATCTTAATTATGTATTACAAATATCCGCTTATCAAAAGGAAACTAGTTTAGGAGAAATTGTTTATGAAGAATATAATCAAGATAGTTTTTCAATTCAGGCAGGCAGTGAAAAAAATATTAAACTTTCATATCAACTTCCTGATTTTCTTCCAACTGGAACTTATAATTTTGTTTTTCAAATAATTGATTCACGAGGACGACCTTTAGGTTTTGAAAATTACGAATTCAATTATTCAAATGATTCGGAAAATCTTTTTTTGGATGTTGATATTGATACGGTAAAAATAGAGATTAATCAAGAAGAGCATCCTTGGGGAATTGGCGCCCCTTCAAAGATTAATGATGAAGTTAATTTAAAATTTGAAGTGGAGAATAAAAATAATATTTCTTTGACCGGAATTTTGCCTAAGATTGAGGTTTATGCTTATACAACTAATTTAAATAAGGTTAAAGAATTAGAATTTGAAAAGTTTTCTATTGGAGCGGGAGAGAAAAAGCTTCTTAGCTATTCAATGCCTAATCTTGAAAAACCGCAATCATATTTAGCCATTATAAATCTTAACAAGGATGGACAGGCAGTCTCTTTGCCAATTAGAGGAAGATGGGTGGTTGAAGGAATTCAAGGCAAGATTTTTACTTCTGGTTTAAACAAAGAAAATCTTATTAATTTTGAATTAGTTGGTAGTCCTTACAGCCAAGATCAAGACGGAAGTTTGTCGGTTGTTGTTTCTGATCAAAATAAACAAGTTTGTTTTTCAGAGTCAAGAAAGCTTTATAAAGTGGGAGAATTAGTGCAAAATGTTTCTGTCCCAATTATTTTTGAAAAAGAATGCCTTTCTCCTACTCTAAAAGCAACTTTTAAAATTTCTAATAAAGTAGTAGACGTTTATGAAGTTGAACTAGATGATATGTCAGCTGATCAATTAAATAAGGCTATCTTAGGAGATTCAAGGGCAAAAAAAGATTCTAAGTTAGGATATACTTGGATCTTTTTATCTGTTTTAGTTTTAGGTTTAATAATTTTAATTATTATTTTATTTAAAAAAAATAAATTGCCTAAAACTAATTTGTTATTACTCGGAGCTATCTTTTTAGCCGGAGGATTAATGCTTTTGCCGGCTAATAGCTATGCTTTTAGAGCTGATGCCGGAAGTTATCCTAGCTGGAATAATTCTTGGAATAATAATTTTGTAGAGCAAAATATTTTAAATAATCATAAAAATTGTTTGGCTTATAGAAATAGTTATTGTTATGTGAGTAGATTAACTGGTGATGCTCATGGCGCTTGGGGCCATAGTTTTATTTTTGATAGAATTGGCTGGGCGCAGCCAACTCCTAATAAGGCATATAATCAAGGCGAGCAAGTTAGCATAAAAGTAAGCAATGTTCATTCATGGTGTTCTGATTATGCTCATTATTCTAATACTATTAATTATCGAGTATTTTCTCGCGCTAGCGGTGAATTGGTTAAACAAGGAAGTGTAAGATTGAATAAAAACACTCGACAGCATGCTTGGAACATCGGAGTCTATGATTCTGGAGAATATGTTTTATATCTTAGTGTTTATTCAAGTTGGGCACAGGATTTTCTTTTTCAGGGCATGATCCGCTATTTTAGAGTTATTGCTTCAGCTCCTAGTGTTTCTCTTTCAGCTAATCCTAGCTCAGTTGATTATAACTCAGCTTCTAATTTAATTTGGTCTTCTACAAATGCAGACTCTTGTACTGCTTCCGGAGCTTGGAGTGGTTCTAAATCGCTTAGTGGCAATCAGTCAACTGGAAATTTAACTAGTGATCAAACATATAAATTAACTTGTACTGGCCCAGGCGGAGAAGATACAGATGATGCAACTATAAATGTAGGTTCAGCGCCAATTTGCACAGGATCAATTCCTGCTAATGCTTCTAGATATGATGCTGAAGAAGAAAATGGATTGACTAACAATACTGCTTGGTCATATTCTGCTTCTGATACATCTGCTAAATGTCAATATAGATGCAGTGATTCATATATATGGAATGGTTCAAGCTGTATAGCGCCAACTCTTTCTGTTTCTCTTTCAGCTAATCCAGATTCAGGAAATGCTCCTTTGAATGATGTTGATTTAACAGCTTCAGCTGGAGGAACTGAAACAGGTACAATTAACTATACTTTTTATTGCAATCGTTCAGATACAGGAACTAATATTACTCCTGGATATACGGTTAAATATGATGGAGTTAGTACTAATCCTAAAACAGCAGTTGATGTTTGCGATTATTCTTCAGCTGGAACTTACACTGCTAAAGTAATCATAGAAAGAGGTTCTTTAGCCAAGGAAGCCAGACAGACAATCACTGTAACCAATAATCCTCCTGATAAACCAAGCAATTTGCAAACGAATGCTGCTTCTATTAATTATTGCAGCCAAAGTCCGAATAATATCTTTTTAAGCTGGCAATTCAATGATCCGGATTCAGGGGATACTCAATCCGCTTATGAAATCCAGGTAATCAAGAAGAGCAATGGACAGATAAAAAGTACTGGAAAACAGACAAGTGGCATTAGCTCTATTTCAAGCGCTAATCTCAATAATTTAATCGGCAGTCAATTTGTTTGGTATGATTCAAGTAATCAAGGCTATTTTTGGAAGATAAGAGTTTGGGATTCAAACAATGAAGTATCTCCTTGGAGTGATAGCAATTCTTTTAAGACTGTTAAGCATCAATATCCTTCAATTAATTTTAGTTGGTCTCCGTTAAGTCCAAGCCAAGGAGAAGCTACTCAATTTACTGATCAATCAACGGTTTATGGCGGAGCTTCTAAAGCATCTTGGTCTTGGGCATTTACAAATGGTGATCCAGCTACTTCTGGGAGTCAAAATCCAACTAATATAGAATTTACTTCAGAGGGAAATAAGAATATTTCTTTAGAAGTTGCTGATTCTGATGGATATACTTGCCCATTAACTAAAATTATTTTAATTGAAAAACCTTTGCCAGGTTGGGAAGAATTTTAAATAAAGAGAATAATTAATGTCTAGTTAGTATTTGCAACTTAGTTTATGATAAAATACAAAATATTTTTAATTGGATTTTTCATTTTATTGATTAGCGGAATTGCTTTTTCAGCAAGCGCTTTATTAGCTCCGCAAATTTATATTACTTCTTTATCAATTGATAAAATTTCTTATGCTCCTGGAGAATTTATTCAGGGAAATATAGAAATTTGGAATTACGAATCCGGTTTAATCAGCGATTTATTTTTAAATTTTGAAATTTTAGGAAAACAAGTAGACAATGTGCCGACTCAAGTAATTGCTCATCAGCAAGGCAATAACGCTTTTTCTGTTTCCGGAGGAGAAAAAGAAATTAAATCTTTTTCTTATCAACTGCCTGATAATTTGCCAACAGGCAATTTTACCTTTAGAATAGAGTTAGTTAACGGGCGAGGCGAAGAAATGGCTTGGGAGGATGTTTTAATTGAAGTGGGTGGAGATGGAAAATTTGTATTTTTAGATGATTATTGGCTGGTTAAAGATAATCAGAATTTATCGCCAGGCGGAGGAGTTGATTATTATGCGAATGAAACTCCGCAAGTTGTTTTTAAAATCGAGAATCAAACCGATTTTAGTATTAATGCTTATCCAAAGATAATTACTTACAAGAGAAATCTTAATGATTCTCCAATTAAACAAACAAAAGGAAGTGATATTTTATTGAACCCTCAATCAAGCCAATCAGTAAATCTTTCTCTTCATTCTTTAGCTAATCCTGATTCTTATGTTACTGAAATTAAGCTTTATGATAAAACTACTCAGCAAGAGATTTCCAATCCAATTTATTTTCGCTGGATAATTTTTAGCCAGGATGATGCTGAGATACTATATGCTAATGCTGATAAAGATAATTATCAGGCTGGAGAAGAAGCGCAAGTTGATGTTCAATATACTGGACCGGCTCATACTTTTTCAGAAACGCAAGATGAATATCCAATAGAAAGCGGAAATTTAAAAGTCTCTTTATATGATCAGAATAATCAATTAGTTGGCGAGAAAACTGAAAAAATTGATTTAACTAGCGGACAATTATCTGTATCTGTTCCGATTAATCAATTGGTTGATAATCCAAGAGTGCAAGTTCAGGTAGATAAACAAGGAAATCTTTTGGATGAATATCAATTTCAAACAAGACCGCAGAAAACAGAGCAAGATAAAAAAGATGAATCTCGTCTTATCTTTTGGGAAAATAACAAAAAATATTTTTTAATCGGATTAATTTTATTGGTAGCTTTATTAATCATTATTATGAGTTTAAGAAAGAATAAAATAAAATCAATTAAAGTTTTAATTTGGCTGATTATTGGATTTGGCTTATTCATTTTTGCCCCTCAAGCCTGGGCAGCGGTTGAGGTGACTGGAGGAAATTGCGATACAACTATTCTTTTCAATAAGCCGGTTCCTAATCAGGTCTATGAATTAGGCGAAACAATTAATTTTAAAGGAAAGTTCAGGGTTACTTCTTGCGGAGATGGTTTGTTTTTTAATAAAGTTACTTTTTATATCGCTGAAGATAAAGAAATTCCGCTTAAGAGTGTGAATGCTTGTAGTAATTGTTTGGGAGCCAGCAGCACAAATTATCCGTCAAGCGCTTGTAATTGTCAGTGGTGCAGCCAAGTAAAGGTTTTAAATACTCCTGGTTATCAGGTTAGAAAACTAGGAACAGTTTATCCATCTGATGTAAATTCCGGGGCAAGGCCTTATTGGGTTGAATATAATCAAAGTTTTGTTATTCCAGAAGATTTAGAATTTTCCGGACCGGTTCGTTTTTATGTCCAATACAGCGGAACTCATTGGAATAATCACTGGCATTGGAATATTACTTATCAGCCAGGAAAAATAATTGCTAATCATGATCCTGAAGCAACAGACTTAAATGTATTTTCCCCTAATTATTGCGTTTTTGGCCCGATTGGCAATATTTTTTCTTGGAATTTTGAAGATGAAGATAGTCAAGATCAAGCTGCTTATCAGGTTTTAATGAGAAGATTAGACGATAGCAAGGTTTATGATAGCGGTAAGAAGATAGGCTCTGTTTCTCAAATAACCGGACAAGCGATTAATAATGAGGCAAATTACAATTTTATTGATTATGACCCTTCTAATCAAGGATATCAATGGCGGGTAAGAGTTTGGGATGAACAAAATGGAGTTTCTGATTGGTCAAATTATAATTTTTTTAGAACTCCTAAGCATCGTTATCCTGAGCCAAAGTTTGACTGGATTCCGGATCAACCGGCAATTCATGAATTGGTTAGTTTTATTAATCAATCTAAGTGCTATAACAATGACAATCAATTGGCTACCTGTCCAATAAACGCATGGTCATGGGATATTAATAACGGAACTTATTTGGAAGAAACTAATTCTTCTTCAAAAAATCCAAAATTTCGTTTTAATACAACCGGACAGATGCAAGTAAGCTTAACTGTTGCAGACCAAGATAATTATACTTGCGCGTATAATAATTTTATTGATGTTGGATTAAAAATTCCAGAATGGAAAGAATTATTGCCTTAATTTTTATGAATAGTAAAAAAGGATTTACTTTAATTGAAATTTTAGTCGTTATTTTCATTGTTGGCTTGCTTTCAGCAGTTGTTTTTTCTAATTTTCGCCAAGGAGAAAAAGAATATTCGCTTAATGCTAATGCTCAAGGATTGATTTCAGAATTAAGAAAAGCTCAAAGCATGGCTATGAGCGGAGCCGGAGTTTCTTCGGGCAGTTATTATGGCTATGGTATTCATTTTTCTGAAGATTCAGCAAATTCATATATTCTTTTTGGAGATAAGGATAATGATAGAAGATATGATAGCGATGAATTGATTAAAACAATAACTTTATCTCCCCTGATAAGGATTAAAGAGTTGACTGCTTCTCCTTTGGATGTTTTTTTTGAATCGCCTGATCCAACCACTTATTTTAACGCTAATTCTTCGCCTGGAGTTTCAGTGGATATTGTTTTGGAAATTGAAGGAGCTTCTAAAACCAAAAGCGTACATATTAATACAAGCGGATTAATCTATACTGATTAATATATTTTAATGAAATTTAATTTTTCAAATTTAAGCAAAAAATTACAAACACAAAAAGGCTTTAGCTTGGTTGGGGTAATAGTCGCTTTTTTTATTGCTATAGTTGGAATAGTTTCGGTTTTAGCTTTGTTTAGCATTTCCTTAAAAGGATTTACTGTTGCGCAAGATAAGTTAGTTGCTTCTCATTTAGCTCAGGAAGGAATAGAAACAGTTAGGTATATTCGGCGTTTGAATGAAGATAGCGAGAGCAGATGGAGTAATTGGTATGATAGTTTGTTCCCAGGCAGCCGCAATTATCGAGTCGTTTATGATAATAATAATCTGATTTCTTATTCAGACACCCCGCTTAAAATTAATAGCAGTGGATTTTATCAATACGATTCAGGAGAAAATACTAAATTTTATCGTAAATTAACTTTGCAAAAAATCGCTTCCAATCAATTAAAAGTAATAGTTGAGATTAAATGGCTTGATAGGAACGGTGAATGGTCATATTTGATTGCTGAAGATAGATTATGGGATTGGCGATAATTAATATGTTTAGAAAAATTAAAAAAAATTTAAAAGAAAAAGGATTTACTCTAATTGAGCTATTAGTCGCTTTGTCTGCTTTTCTGATTTTAGTGACTTTAGTTTCTTCTTCAGCTGTTTCCTTAATTAAAGCCCAGCGCAAAGCAATAGCTATGCAGGATATTGGAGAACAGATTGGTTATGTTTTAGAAACAATCAGCAAGGAAGTAAGAATGGGAAAAGTTGTTTCAAGCAGCGGAAGCTCGCCAATTTTATCAGTTGTTAATTCTTCAGACGAAGATATAGATTATCGTTTTAGTTCCAATAAAATACAACGCCGGGTTAATGGAGGAGTTTGGCAGGATTTGACTCAGACTAAAGCTGCGTTTAATGGCAGTTTTCAGATTGAAAAATACGGAGGATCTCCTGGAAATCGGGCAAAAGTAACTATTATTATGCAAGTTGAATATCAATTAGATACTCCTGGCCAGGCGCCTGAATTGAATTTGCAAACTACAATTAGTTCGCGGTCTTCATATAACTAATTTTTAAATCAAATGGGAAATAAGTTTAATCAAAAAAATAATCAAAAAGGCGTGATTTCAATCATTTTGTCTTTATTGGTTTTATCAATTTTGTTAATTATCGGATTAGGCGTGTCTGCTGTTTCTTTGCATCGGCTTAAAGTAGCTGCTCAGATGGGACAATCAGTTACCGCTTATTACGCAGCTGAAGCAGGGATTGAAAAATGCCTTTATGAAGTTTGGCAGGAAGGGAATTCAAGCTGTTCTTCAGGCTCTTTATCCGCGGTTGACGCTTCTTACGAAGTTGAGGCGAATTTAAGCGAAGGCTGGATAGAATCAGTTGGTTCTTACGGGATTACCACTAGAAAAATTAAAACTGAATGGTAATTTGCTTGACTTAGGGAATTAATCGGGTAGAATGTTTAAATTATGACTTCTGTTAAAAGAAAAATATTAAATATTTTTTTAATTTTAATTATTGGCGGATTAGGCGGAATTTTGGCAGATCAATTCCTTTTGCCATATTTGGCGGTTAAACCGCCTTTTTCTAATATTGACTTTATTCATCAGGCCAGTAATGGAACAACGATTGTGAATCCGACTGAGGAAATAATTATTAGGGAGAATCAAGCGGTTGAAAAAGCGATTCAAAGAATAGGAACTAGCTTGGTTTTAATTAAATCAATTAAAAATAATCGCTTAATTAGCCAAGGAACTGGCTTTGTTATGACTAGCGATGGTTTGTTAATAACTGCCGGAGATGTGATTAGTGCTCAAGCAAATGAATATTTGGTATATAAAAATGGGAATAATTATCAAGCAGAATTAGTTAAAAAAGATTTAGCTGAAAATATTGCTTTGCTTAAAATTGAAGCAACTGGTTTAAGCGAAGTCACCTTAGCTGAATTAGAAAAGATAAAATTAGGAGAAAGAGTTATTTTAGTCGGGGCTGATTTAATTGACAGTCATTTAATTAAATTTGTTAATTTAGGAATTGTTAGAAGTATTAGCCAGGGAGTTTTAAAATTAAATTTTCAGGAAAATAATCTTTTGGCTAATGGAAGCCCATTAATTAATATTCAGGGAGAAGTTATTGGCATGAATTTAATTGATCAACAAGGATGGCAAAAGACAGTGCCGAATAAAATTATCAGCGAATTTATTAGTTTATAGATAGGTTCTTTTAAATATTAATTAAGGAGGGGCAAAATGAAAGGATTATTGCGGAAGAATTTGGCTAATTTGATTACTGGAATTGGCGTGGGTTTAACTCTTTGGTTGAATTTGATTATCTGGGGAGATCAGCCGATTAATTTTCTTTTTGTCTTTTTTTTGGTAATTTTGATTGCATTTTTCTGATATGTTTGATGGGATGGCAGCTCGTCGATTGCGTATTCAAAGCCGATTTGGAGCTTCATTTGACCGATTGCGGGATAAATTCTTTGCTTGTTCCATATTCATTTATTTTCTCACAGAGCTTTATTGTTGGAATTGCGGTCAAGCATGGCATTTATTAATTCGCGGCTTGATTATTCTTTTCTTATTGATTGAATTAATTTTGTTGCTTTCTTGGATATATAGTTTAATCAAGAGAATTGATATTAGCTCTCATATGTTAGGTAAAATCAAAATGGCTTTTTATTTTCTTGCTATTGCTATTTGGTTTTTAGTTAAATGGATGCAAGAAACATATCATCAAGATTTTAGAATTTTGATTTGTTACGGAGTTATGATGCTGATGTTTTTTGCCTTAGTTTACGGGATTCAAAGCCTGGGCAATTGTTTGCAAGTTTTTTATCAAGAAACGCAAAATAGAGATTAGAAAGGAGGAGGGTATGTTAAATGAACAAGGGATTGTGGTCAGAAGTATAGAAACCCCGGTTTTAGTTGAGGAAGATGTTTTTGGCGAAAAAGATCCGGAAGAATTTAATTTTGAAAGAGTGTTCGGCGATAGAAAATCCGGAGATTCTATATTTACTAAAGTTCCTGTTAATTTGATTGTTCGTAATCCTTATCAGCCTCGCACGCTTTTTAGAAAAGAGGATCTTAAGGAAATGGCGAAATCTATAGAATATAAAGGGGATGTGATTGAGCCGATTGGCTTGGTCCCGCGCAAAAATCGTTTAATGTTAAAACGAGGAGAGCGGAGATGGCGAGCTAGTAAATTGGCTGGGATAGAAAAAATTTCAGCAGTTATCTATTTTCGCGTTTCAGATGATGATATGCTGGAAGATAACATCATTTCCGATCTTTACCATAAGCGGTTAAATATTTTTGAATTAGCGATTGCAATTAAGCGTTTAATGGATAATAAAAATTTGACTCAAGCAGAAGTTGGCAGGCGTTTTGGCAAAAAGTCTTCTGAGATAGCTAATATTTTAAGGGTTTTTCGATTACATAATGATGTTCAACAAAAAATGTTTGATGGAGATTTGCCAAATGGGGTTGGTTTGCAATTTGCCCTTTTTCCAATAGATAAACAAATTCCTTTATTAAAAATTTACGAACAAAAAGTAATAGACGAATTTAATGGGAAACATTTTCATCCGAATTTAGCGGCTAAATTTCTAAGAAAAGAAGCTGAAGGGATGAAAATACAGGCATTAAAATCAAAAAGAGGGAAAAATCCTTTAACTCATGCTGAAATGGCTCTTCAAGGTATTAATAGAAAGGTTAGAAATTTAGGAAAAGATATTCAAGAGCTTTCTCAGATTCAAGAAAAAAGACTAAAAAGCGCTAAAAAACCAAGCGCTTTAAATACTCTTTCTTTATTAGAGCAGTTACGTGAACAACTGGGAGATGAGATTGAAAACATGAAAACAAAATTAGAGGCTTAGGTGAGGAAATGTCAAAAAACAAGATTATAGGGCTGTTAGGAAATCTATCTAACAGCCTTTTTTAATTGACTTAAAGAGTTTGGTGTTATAGGCTGTTTTTTAGTTGTTTAAAAACCTTTTAATTTAAGGAGGAAAATATGGAATGCGAAAGATGCGGCAAGGATCCTGATTTGATTATTGTTTTACCGGCTAAAAAATCAGATGGTTGTTTGAATGAAATTGTTTGTTATGATTGCGCTTTAAAAGCGTCAGCTTATTGTAATAAGCATCAAATGCCTCATTTGGGTTTTATTGATGACGAGACCACTGCCTGCAAGCTTTGTATTGAAGAAAAGGTTTTAAAAAATATGGAAAGAGCTGAAGAAATACACGCAAAATTAAAAGCAGGATTGCCTTTTAAAGAAATGCGCGATATAGAGGATTGGGCTCGGGAATTGTATCTTTTGGCTAGAATTTCAAAAAAAGTTTCTATTTTGAGGCTGGTGGTTATTCGAGCTTTGCGTTTAGGAATTAGTATTGATGAAACAATAGAAAGAGCCATTAAATCTCAAACCAATTTGTTTCCGGATATTTGTACAGAATAAGAAAAGGAGGAATCAGATGGGAAATACGGTATTGTCTTTAGAAGAATTGCGAAAGATTGGATTTTCAGCGAAAAAATTTGAAGAAGGCCAAGAATTAAGAATTATTCATATTCCGATAATCTTGTTTAAGGAAATTTCTCAAGTTTTAGGAACGGGAGAATCCAGAGAAATTTATACCAGAGGTGGGCAATATCTTTTAATTGAATTGAATTCAAATCATCCAAATACTGGATTTCAAGGTGCGATTGGCTTGCAGATTGATGATCGGGTTTTGCTAAAAGTTAAATTTGTCTTATGGGATTCAATTCCTAAGGGTGAGCCAAATAATATTTTTGAGCCTGATTATTTTGTTAGAATTTTAGGTCAAGCTAGAGAAGCTGGTATTTGGGCTTATGGCAAAGGAAATTTACTCAAAGAAGAAATAACAGCCGAATTAAGATTTTCTCAAGGGATTCCTCTTGAGAATCCGGCAACAAAACTTGTTTCTTGTATTCTTTACCGAGCTCATCTTTTGACTCAAGAGCCATATTTTAGAAATTATCAATTTTGGGAGTCGCAACTTTAATTTATAGGGTTGTTGGATAATTTATCCAGCAACCCTTATTTTAATTGAGGATTGTTATTGTCTAGAAGTTGACTAGAGGACGTTCCTTAATTTGAGGATTGTCATTGCAGACTGCGTTTCTTTGTAATCAAAGGACGCAGTCGAAAGGACGATTCTCAAATAGATAATTAACCTAGAGGACATTCCTTGTAAGGCGCCGTCCTTCTTTCAGAAGGACACGCCTTCTAAGGAACGTCCTCTATAGAGACGTCCTTTGAGTACAAAGAACATACCTTTTAAGGAGCGTCCTCGGTAGATTTTTTAAGGAGCGTCTTCTAAGTCTATAAGAACAATCCTTTTCTGTGGATAAATTGATTGGCTGATTTAAATAAATGGGGTAAAATATATTTATGGAGAGAAAATTAGTTAAATCTATGTCTATTCCCGCGCTTGGTTTTGCCTTGGGCGGTTTTTTTTGGGGTTTAATTTTGTATTTAGAGTTGCCTGATTTAGAATATCCTTTTCATTTTATGGCGATTTTAGGTATGGGTTTGTTTGGCGGAATTAGTTTAATCTGGCCGGATTGGAAAGATATTAGAAAAGTTTCTAAAGCAGTTTTAGCTGGATTTTTAGGCTGGGCAGTTGGATTTTTTATGGCTGGTATGTTGTTTTATTTTTTAGCATTAATAGGGGGTTTTTCCCTTGCTTCTATTTCACCTGATTTTTTAATAGATAATAATTTTTGGATTTTGAAACCAAATATTTATATATCAGGATATTGGTTAGTATTTATGCTAATTGGCGTTATTATTGGCTTATTCTACGCTTTATTTTTAAAATTAAAAATTTGGCCTTTGATTTGGCGAACCGGAATTGGTTTTGCCATAGGTTCTTTGATTGGACCAATTCTTGGCAATCTAATTGGAAATTGGCTTAATTCTTTATTGTTAGCTTATTTAATCACTTTTTCAATAATCGGTTTAATTTTAGGAAAGTTTATTGGTTGGGGAATTTTTAAATCCCAAAAATAGAAAATTTTAGTAAAATTTATTTATGTATTGGAAACAATTCTGTTATCAGATATTGTTTATTTTATTAATCTTTTTTATCCCAAGTTTAGCTTGGGCTAGTCAGCAGACTCCTCCTGCGGTTCAAAATTACGCGCCTAATCTTTGGTTTAGTTCCGGAGAAAAATATTATCCAGTTAATCCGCTGGATTTTTATTTTGAAAACAAGCAAGAGATTCAAGGAGAAAAAGCAGTCAATAAATACAATCAGTTATCTCTTCAAGAAAAATTAAAAAAAATGAATGTTTTGTATCATATTTTGGATTATGGAGATGAATGGGTTTATCAATACTGGTTTTTTTATGTGTTTAATGGATCTTTCGGCTTGGTTAAAAACGAACATTATGGAGATTGGGAAGCAGTCTATGTATATGTAGATAAAGCTTCTAAGAAAATTAATAAGGTGATTGGCACAGCTCATCAAAGAAGATTTTTTGATACTGAATTAAATTATCCTAAAACTAATCATATCTGGTCATATATTGGGAATGGTTCGCATGCTAATTGTGTTGATCAGGTAGATGATGGATATTGTGAATTTTCAAGATGGAGAGGTTTTGAATCATGGGATAAAAATGGCTTAAAAATCAATCACAATCACTATAATCTGATTGAGATTAATGCGTATTTTATTAAACAATTTAATCAATTAACCAGTTTAGTTAAATCTTCAGAATTAGGAATCAATTTGGCTAAATTTAGCGATGTTATAAACAAAGAAATTTATCTTCCTTTAGGCGGCAGTCCTCCGACACATGCTTGGGAACAATCTAGCTTTTATAACCCGAATGAGCTTAGGCCGATAAGCAGGCAATTGATTGGAGAATATGCTTTAAATAAATACAATCAGGTTAAAATTGCGATTAAGCAAACTGGAAGTCAAATAGCTAGTTTTTTTAATAATTTAATTGCTAAAACAACTCAGTTTTTAGATCAGAATAATGCTTATCAAACAGCTGGAATTAGCGCTTCTATTTCAAATCAAATTTCTTTGACTCAAACTAATTTTAATCAATCTAAACAAGAGAATAAGCCAAATCAGGCTAATTTATCGCCAAAAACAAATACTAAATCAGAAAATGAGCCTAAAAAAACTAATCAAACAGAACCAAAAACAGAAAAGAACCAAACACAAAAGCAGAATTCTATCCCTAAGCAAATTATTGAAAAAAAAGAATCAAATAAAGAAAAACAAAAATCAAAGCAAGAGCAAGAAGAAATAATAGAAAAAGAAGTTAAAATTAAAAAAATTAATTCCTTGCCTCCTGGAGTTGGGCAAATTCCTTCAACCGGCGCTCCTAATCAAGAAGTTAAGAAAAGCAAAATTGAGCAAGATAATATAGAGCAAACTGATTCAAAAGAAGAGAGTCAGGAAAATAACCAGGAAGAACCAGGAGAACAAGATTCTTCAGAAGAACAATCAGAAGAATCTGGGGAAGATTCAGATAATGAAGAGCCAGAGGAAGAGCAGGCTGAAGAAGAACAAGAAGAAGAGAATGAATCAGAATCAGAAAATCAATCTGATTCAGAAGA
This sequence comes from uncultured Candidatus Saccharibacteria bacterium, assembly GCA_964544485.1. GTDB lineage: Bacteria > Patescibacteriota > Minisyncoccia > Portnoybacterales > UBA2143 > CAZJBH01. Next base: position 3,228 of record CAZJBH010000009.1, on the reverse strand, counting down.
AAATCAGGAAGAAAACAATCAAGAGCTTGAAGAAGCAGAAGAAGAGCAAGAAAAACCTGAGCCTGAAAAATCAAAAGATATTATTCCCCCGCCTCAGCCAGAAATTTTATTTCCTCAATGCGGAGAAACCTATACTTTGTCAGATGATATTAATCCTAAATATCCGGGATTGCAGATTGAATTAAGCGGTATAGCTTTAGAAAGTAAATCTGTATCTATTTTTACAGTAACTGAATCCGGCGGGTATGGAATAACGTTTTTAGTCAAGAATGATAATACTTGGCAGCATTCAATTACTTTGCGTTCAGGCAAGAATTCAATTAGTATTCAGGCGCGCGATGAAGCTGGAAATTTAAGCGAATCAGTTTTTTGTCAAGTTTTTTATCAAACGGGTTCGCCTGATAAAATTACTGATTTAAGCGCTTTTTCAGGGGCTAAACGCAGAAGCATTGATTTAACTTGGACTCGGCCTGATCAAGATATTGAAATTAAAAAATATCTTGTTAAATATTCTAGCTCTACTATAGAAAACAAGGTTGATTGGGAAAACGCTTTATTAATAGAACAAAACATTATCCCAGCTGATTCCGGTGATCAGGAAGATTTGAGTATTAATGATTTAATTCCAGGGGAGGAATATTGTTTTGCAGTTAAATCAATTGATAATTTTGGCGAAGTTTCAGAGATGTCTAATCGCGCCTGCGCCCAAGCTAGTTTAACAGCTGATAATGTGGTTATTAGCGAGATCCAATTAGATAAAAAGGAGTTTTTAGAATTATATAATCCAACTAATCAAGCAATTGATATGTCTGATTGGTATTTTGCTTATTATTCAGCTAACCGCGATTGGAATGATCCTTATCGGGTGAAATCGTTTTCAGAAGCTGCTACTTCTACAATTCCAGCTTATGGCTATTATTTAATTGATCTGAGCGGAGATTTTAGAATTAATGGCTATATTATTCCTGATTGGTCAGTTTATAACTCTCCTTTTCTGAATAACAGTAAAGGAGCTGTAGGAATTTTTTCTGGAAATCCAAAAGGAAAAGATAAGTCAATCGATCAAGTTAAAAAGCTTAAAATAGATGTTTTAGGATGGGGCAATGCTTTAGTTTGCGAATTTGTTTGCGCGGAACCGAGTTCTAGGAATACAAGCTTAAGAAGAAATAGTTTTAACTTGGATAAAAATAATAATTTGGAAGAATTTAGCCAGACTAATTGGCCGATTCTTCAAAATAGCTTAAGTGATAAAATTGCTTTAATTAGCGATGATTTAGAGTTTAATCAGGATGTTGTCTGGCCTGATGGAGAATATATTTTAGAATCAAACGCTAATCAATTTCCGACTGTTGCAAAAGGAGCTAGTTTAACTATTCAACCAGGAGCAGTAATTAAGGGAGTTAATCCTAATTATCCAATTCTTTTAATTAAAGGTTCTTTGCAGGTTCAAGGATCTATTAATAATCTAGTTGTTTTTAAGGGATTTAGCCAAGGTCCTTTTGATAGCGATTGGTCTGGAATTGTTTTTGATCAAGCAGAAGATTCTTCTATTAATCATGCTCATTTTATGTTAGCCGGGTCTGAAGCTGCTTATCAAGGGAAAATGATGGAGGCGCTAAGAGTTATTAAAACTAATTTAACAGTTAATAATTCATTGTTTAGAAATATTAATGATAGCGCTATTTGGGCGGAAGATTCTGGATTAAAGATTAATAATTCCATTTTTCAAGATATTGGCTCAGTTGGCATTGGCATGGAAGGCGGGAATTTAGAAGTTAACAATTCTGTTTTTGAAAAATCAGGCGATATGGGCATAGCTTTATTAAATCAAGCTCAAGCTCAGATTAATAATAATCAATTTATTAATAATCCTTGGCCAGTGTATTTACAAAGCGCTTATCCTGAATTTCAGAATAACCAAGTTGAAAACAATGACTTGAATGGAATAATTATTAGCAGCAATAGCATATTTAGTCAAGATTGGACTTGGAATAATGATTTGCCATATATTTTGTTTTCCAATAAAGGGGATTATCCAACTGTGGCCACAAATACAGTTTTGCTTTTAGAGCCAGGAACAATTGTCCAGGCAAAAAGCGAATTTTATACGGCTTTATTAATCCAAGGAGAATTAAACGCTATTGGAACTGCTGAAGATCCAATTTTATTTCAGCCTTACGCGGATGAATGGAAAAATATTGTTTTTGAAGCTGGCAGTATTGGAGAAATTGATTATGCTGAATTTGATTCAGCTGATAATCCAGCGATAGAAATTGACGCTAATGCCAATGTCAACCTAGGCGGGAATGTTGTTTATAAATAATTACGTTGACAATGTTTTTTGATAGATTTATAATAAACAAAGAAGTTAATTTAAATATGAAAAATCAAAAGTTTATTGATAAAATTAAAAAAATAGCTCAGAAAATTGGGAAAGAGTACCAAGTAGAAAAAATTATTCTTTTTGGTTCTTATGCGTGGGGAAATCCGACTCAAGATAGCGATTTTGATTTATTGATTGTTAAAAAAGAAAAAAAGGATTTTATTCAAGAACAGCAAAAGATTAGAGAGGTTATTGATGGAGAATTGCCAGTTGATATTTTGATTTATACTCCAAAAGAATTAGATAAAAGATTAGAAATGGGAGATTTCTTTTTTCAGGATGTGATTAATAAAGGAATTATAATTTATGGCGAATAAACAAACAAAAAAATTAGCTCAAGAATGGTTTAGAAAGGCTGGGGATGATGAGCTTTCAGCGCGGGATATTCTTAAGGATCGCGAAGGTTCTCCGAATACAGTTTGTTTTCTTAGCCAGCAATTAGCTGAAAAGTATTTAAAAGGCTATTTAGTTTATCAGAATGAGAGATTTCCCAAGGTACATCAATTAGATAGATTAGTTAAATTATGCGAGGAAGTTGATTCTGATTTCAATAAAGTTAAAAAAGAAGCTGGATTTTTGACTGGTTTTTATATTACTACTCGTTATCCAGGAGATTATCCGGAATATAGTTTTAAAGATGCTGAAGAAGCTTTTCAAAAAGCTGAAAAGATTAAAGATTTTATTCTAGATAAAATCAAAATTTAATAAAAAATTATTTTATAGCTAGTTTGATTAAACTGTATTTTTATGCAGTTTTTTTATTCTTTAAAACTTTATATACTTCCCAATATTGACAAACTATATAAAGTTTTGTTTGTTTCTCTTGATTGATTGTCTTTGATTCT
>CAZJBH010000008.1:0-24180 GCA_964544485.1 uncultured Candidatus Saccharibacteria bacterium | reverse complement strand
GAAGAGGGTTTGTATTGGGATGCATCCGACGGCAATGTCGGCATCGGCACGACGAATCCGACGCAACTTCTTACGCTTAGTGCATCTATACCAAAGTTTAGGATTATAGACGAGGATTCTTCTACGGGGTATATGGATATGAGGGGTGCGAATGCTGGTTTTGTATTTGATTTAGACCCATTGAATAATGTTGCAAATTCTCAAATTAAGTTTGATATTGATGGAAGTAATGTTATGTTTTTAGAAGAAGACGGCAACGTCGGCATCGGCACAACCACTCCTAAACAGCTTCTAACCTTAGACGGAGGAGGCCTTTGTATAGATGATGGAACAGGAGTGTGTGGAAGCCAGAGCATAGCCTCAGGTAATCTTTACACAAAGTCTGCCACCACGACTGGTTCTTTCTATTTTGCGGGCAATGGTGTCATAAAAGAAGACGGCAACGTCGGCATCGGGACGACGACCATAAATGAAAGATTATCCATAGAAGGTAGCGGCGGGGATATTTTAGGTCTGTATGATGACTCCGGAACGTCTAAATTGGTAGTACAAAACGGCGGCAACCTCGGCATCGGCACAACGGGGCCGGGGGCGAAATTGGAGGTGAATGGTTCAGATACACACAACTTTTTAACTTTAATAGGTTCTGGGGCAGAAGATGCAATAAAAATCCTTGACACTACAAATAATAAATATTTGGAAGTAGGTCACGGAGATAATTACGCGATATTTAATATTGATAGCGGGACAAATGCATATTGGTTTAATACAGATGATGATACAAAGGTAGCAATTCAACAAGACGGCAATCTCGGCATAGGCACGACGGAGCCAGGGGCGAAGTTGGATATCGATGATGGAGAAAATTATTGGGGAACTAGCAATGCTCCAGCTCAAGTTATTCAAAATCAAAGACCAGCTATTGTTTTATATGATGATAGCGATCCAAGTTCATCAACCAACATAAGAGGAATTTGGAACGATGAAGGGAAATTAAGGTTTGAGAGAAGCGGTTATACTTCTAATGACTATGGTTATGATGAGAAAGTAACGGATATGGTCATAAACAATAACGGCAACCTCGGCATCGGCACGACGACCATAAATGAAAGATTATCCATAGAAGGTAGCGGCGGGGATATTTTAGGGCTGTATGATGGCTCTGGAACGTCTAAGGTTACGGTTCAAAACGACGGCAACGTCGGCATTGGGACGACGAGTCCGGAGGCAAATCTTCAAATATATGGAGATGAAACAGATGCTCAGTTATTGATAGGAGAAGGTAAAGATATAGCAAGAGGATTTCTAATAAATAAGGATGGTGCGAGTCCTTATGACGCTAATATTTATTGGAGCCACCATCCAACTACGGAAACTGGAGATTTACATTTCCATTCATCACAGGACTCTGGAGAGATTGTCACGTTCAAAGCAGACGGCAACGTCGGCATCGGCACGACGGAGCCGGGGACACAATTACACCTTTCTGGAACTACTGGAATGACTATCTCAGATTTGGGTGGTACTGATGATACAAATATTCTTCAAATCGGCGAAGGTACAAATTATGATGAATTTCAGTTGGTTGGAAATTTTGCGGGGGATGGAGATTCTGGAAATAACCTAGAATTGAAAACAGATTTAGGTGGTGGGACAATAATGTCTTGGAGAGGCGACGGCAACGTCGGCATCGGCACGACGACCATAAATGAAAGATTATCCATAGAAGGCAGCGGCGGGGATATTTTAGGTCTGTATGATGGCTCTGGAACGTCTAAATTGGTAGTACAAAACGACGGCAACGTCGGCATCGGCACGACGGATCCTTCAAGTGAATTAGATGTATCTGGAACAATACCAGAACTTACCTTAACAAATGATGTAACTGGTTCATGGGATTTTGGAGATATTTACGGGCAATTGAGTTTTTATAGTGGAGATAATGACTATTACGCTCCTGGGGTTGGGGCGTATATAAGAGCTTCCCATTTGCGTTCAGGGACAGGTCATTCAGCATCAGATATGGGGCTTGAATTTGGAGTAAATGCGGGTGACTGGGACAATCCTCCAAGCACAGCAATGGTAATTGCAACCGACGGCAACGTCGGCATCGGGACGACGAGTCCGGGGGAATTGCTTACCCTGGAAAAGTCAGAAGACCCCGCTGTTTCCATTACTCGTTCTGGTAACGAACTTGTGAGACTCGGTGATGTAGGGTCTGGGGGAAGTGATGGCGGTGAGTTATTGCTTAAAAATTCAGCTGGTACTCTCCAAACACTCCTCTCAGGAACAAGGGATTCCTATATCCAAGGCGGCAACGTCGGCATCGGCACGACGGGGCCAAATCAATTGTTTGAAATAAGACAAGCAACTCCTTATCTAAGAATTTCTGATTCTACAAGTGGTAGTTGGGATAACGGGGATATTTTTGGAGGAATTGAATTTTATACAGAAGATAGCAACACTACTGGCGTTAATGCTGCGATTAAAGCAGTTCATCTAAGAGATGGTACAGGGCATTCTTATTCAGATTCAGGTCTTGTATTCTATACCAGTGATCCCACAGATGAACCAGGAGCTACAGGGCCAGTTGCTCGTATGGTAATTGATAATGACGGCAACGTCGGCATCGGCACAACGGGGCCAAATTACCAATTAGAGCTTTCTACTGATTCTGCGGGAAAACCAACATCAAACACTTGGACAATCGTCTCTGATGAACGACTCAAAAAAGATATAAATGACTTCACAGACGGTCTTTCTGTCTTAAAACAAATCAATCCTGTCAATTATACATTGAATGGACTTGGAGGCACTCCGGAAGGCGCTCAAGGCATCGGTGTTATCGCCCAAGATATGATAGGCGTTGCTCCTTACACAATCGAAACGTTCAATGCTAAGCTTTATCCAGATGACGCAACAACCACAGAACTCTATTCTTTTGACTCCAGCGCGTTAACATTCGTAGCTATCAACGCTATTAAAGAAATAGCCCAGAGAATAGACCTAACTCAAGCTCCTACTTCTTCTCCTTCTTTAACTCTAACCAAGAATGGATACATAGGCATCGCTACAACTACTCCAACCAATATCCTAACCATAGGTCAAGGACAAGGTAATGCCATAGCAGACGGCTGGGATGTCTATTCTTCAGAAGAATACAAAACAGAGATAAGCTATCTTGAAGAATCAGATTACAATGAGATTCTAACTGAAATAGAAGGATTAGATACAGCTACCTATGTCTGGAAGACCGCTTCTTCTACTGTTAAGAGAAACTTTGGCGTGATTGCAGAACAAGCTCCAGAAAGAGTTCTTTCTGAAAACGGCAAATCTGTTTCTCTGTATGATTACGCTACCTTTGCCATTGCCGGGGTTAAAGCATTAAACAACAAAGTCAATGATCTAGAAGTTAGAATAGATAATCTATCCGGAACCATGGAAGATACCAGTCAAACAAGTCAGATTCAATCTGATACTATCACTTTAATCAATAATCAAGGCGAACAAGCTCAATTAGTTTTAGATGAACAAGGATATGTGGTTATAGACAAGCTAAAGGTAGGAGAATTAGAGATTGCTCAAGGAGGACAAATGACAATGCCAGAAGGAGAGAATCAGATCTTAGGAAATGGTTCAATTTTGGCTGGGCAAGATTCAGTAATTATTGAAAATACTAAAATTGCTTCTAGTTCTAAAATATTCGTTAGTTTTACTTCTAATCTATCAGGCGCTTCTTATTGGGTTTGCGATAAGCAGGCCGGAGAACTATTTGAAGTTTGCTTGAGCCAGCAAGCTGAGCAAGAATTAGCTTTTGATTATTGGATTGTTCAGGCTAGAGATTTAACTCAAACAGAAACTCTATCGACTCAAGCTACCACCTCTCTCCAACGCTTCTATCAGGACTTTGACCAAGATGGATATGGTTCCTGGTCCTCATATATTGAAGCAACTTCTACTCCGTCAGGATATGTAGCTAACAAACTAGATTGCAATGACACAGACGCTTCCATCAATCCAGACGCAGAAGAAATATGTGATGATGGAATTGATAACAACTGTGATTTAATCACTGATGATTGTATCCTAGAACAAGCTACTAGCACTAATGAATTCATCTCTGACCAAACTGCAACTAGCACTGCGACAAGCACTGAGTAATTTCAAATTTTAAATTTTAAATCAATTTTAAATTACTAAATGACTGAAACAAATAATAAATATAATTTAGAAAAAAGAACAATTAATTTTAGTCAGGAAATAATTTTACTTGTTAAATCTATAAAAAAAGATAATTTAAAATTAAATTATTTAACATTTATTTAAAACTTAAAATTTAAAACTTAAAATTACCCTTAAATTTATCTCTCGAATATTTTTTATTAAAAATCCATATTTTTCTGTTATTCTGTTAAATTTCGCTTTTTGTCCTTATTTTAAGCTAAATTAAGATTTTACCCTTGCATTTTATTTAATTTTCTGGTTAAATATACGGGAGGTTTTTGAGAAAGGATTAAGGAGATGAAATTTAAGCAAATATGGCTTATCAGGATTACAAAAAATATCGGGTTAGAACTCCGGTTAAAAGTTTTCGCGATCTGGATGTTTATCAAACAGCGACTAATTTGTCAGCTGAAATTTTTAATTTAAGGATTCCTCCTAAGTATCGAAGGAACAAAGAAGTCATTGAAGAAATCAGCAAACTAAGAAATATTTCTCGGGAAGTGCCGCGTTTGATTGTAGAAAGTTATAGTGATAAATTCACTGACTTAAAATTAGCTGATCAAAAACTTGAAAAAGCGGCTATGATTGTAAACATGGCAGTAGCTAAAATAGATTTTTTAAACGCGATTATGGAAGATGAAAAATTAAATGAAGAATTAAGTTCTGTCTTAACTAAATATCAAAGAAGCAAGATAAAAATTATTAATTTGAAAAGAGCCTGGAACCGGGTCTTTGGAGGGAAATAGGGAATTATGAAACAGGATAATTTAAGAATCATTAGCGCTAAAGATTTAGGTAAATTAAATATGCCGGATTTTTGTCCGCGCTGTTTTTGGTTAGAGCGGCATTTAGGTAAATCTCCGTCAGTTTTTCCAGGTATTTTCAGCACCTTAGACGCAGTTACTAAAAGAAGCGCTCATCGTTCTTTTGAACAAAGAAATCAGGCTCCGGATTGGCTCGGAATTGAAGGACTGGTTGATGTGGTAGACGGAGATCTTTGTTTTAAATTGCCAATGGAGCAGGGAAATTGGGTTTTAGTCGGCAAGCCGGATGATATTTTTAAAGCTAAAGACAATTCATACTATTTAATTGATTACAAAACCGCTAAATTTACCGGGAGGCAAGATGAATTATTGCCGATTTATCAGGTTCAATTAAACGCTTACGCTTATTTAGCCGAGAAGTACGGATTTGATCCAGTAACCAAGCTTTTTTTAGTTTATTGTCAGCCAAACGAGAATATTAATGATGATATTGATTTTGAATTAGGGTTTAAAACTTTTGTTTTAGAAATAGAGATAAATAGAGCTTTACTTCCGTATTTATTGGAAAAAGCTAGAAGCGTGGTAGATCAGAAAAAAATGCCTCAAGCTTATCCTGAATGCAAGGGAATCTGCCAATGGACTGGAAAAGCCGTTGATAAATTTTAATATTATGCCAGTTAAAAAAGCTAAAATTAAAAACAAGCCGGTCAAATCTGTTCCCGGAATTAAAAAAAAGAATTTGCCTCAGGCTAAAGTCAAGCAAATCAAGGAATGCCCTTATTGCCAGGGAACCAAGTTTGTCAAAGCTGGATTTCGGATTAAAAAACACGAAAAAGTCCAGCTTTTTTATTGCAAGCACTGTCAGAAAAAATTTACTCCTTTGATTACTCAGGGAAAAACTTATCCGGTTGCTGTGATTTTAAGAAGCTTGATTATGAAAAACCGGTTTTATTCTTTAAAAATGATTAGCGAAAAAATTTACCGGCATTATGGATTAAAGGTAAGTCCGGAAACAATTAATTCTTGGCTAAAAGAATATCAAAACTATACTACTTTTCAAAGAATGTGGAGATATTTGGCGGCTAAATTAGAAAGAGGTGATTTAAAGCATAAGGAAGTAGTTAATGAGCAAAAGCTTTTTCATCAGCAAATTTATGATTTTAAATATCACCGGGGCAAAACCGCTTTAATTTTAGAGGATGACTATCGTAATTTTAAGTTGAGAAAAATTCAAGATTTTTTAGAATTAACTATCGCTGAATGTCCGCATCAAGTTTTCAAACAAAGCCAGGCTCGTTCTTCTGAATTCAAGAATTTATTTAATCTAGATCAAGTTAGAATTGTTCGAAAAGAAAATCAAGCTTGCCAAATGGCTAAGTTCGTTATGCAAGCGGTGGCTAACAATAAATTAAGGCATGAACGATTGCAGGAATTTATGCTTTTTTGCGATTCTTGCACTGCGGCAGTGGAAGTTCCGGTTCTTTTAGATGCTGAAGATGTAATTCATTTCAAGAAAATGCTGAATTTTAAAATTCCTTTTTCTTTAAAAGATAAAGAAATGATTACCGGACATATTGATTTTATTCAAATTCGTAACGGCATGATTCATATTTTGGATTTTAAGCCGAGCGCTCGGAAATACAAGCCGATTGAACAATTAACTATTTATGCTTTGGCTTTATCAAGATTAACTTCTTCGAGATTATATAATTTTAAATGCGCTTGGTTTGACGAGGACGACTATTTTGAGTTTTTCCCTTTGCATGTGGTCTACAAAAAGAAAAGAAAAAAGAAAGCGAGAAAATAGAGTATTTTAAGATGTAAGATAGGTTGACGATAATCATAAAAAAGTGTTATTATCGGAAATATATGTTTTACAGAGAATTAGAACAAAAATTCAATCATTATCCTATTTTTAAACTAGAGGATGTTTTTAAGTTTTTCCCAAAAGCTAACCGGAAAACAACTCTTAACCAGATTCACGCTTGGATAAAAAAGGGATATTTAGAAGAAATTCGGAGGGGAATTTACAAGCTCGGGAATTACAAGATTGAGGATTGTTTTATTTTGTCTGATTTTATTTATCCACCGGCCTATATTAGTTTGGAAACCGCTTTAAATTATCGCGGACTTATTCCAGATATTCCTTTTGAGACAACCTGTTTAACGCTTAATAAATCAAAAGTCTTTAAAACTGATTTTTGCGGAAGTTTTTCTTATCAACGGATTAAAAACAACTTATTTTTCGGCTTTGAATCAGTTCAGGGAGAAAAAGCATATTCTTATAAAATAGCTTATTCGGAAAAAGCGCTTTTCGACTATTTGTATTTTAGGAGTTCCGCTTTAGCGAATCCGGAAGGCTTTATCAAAGAACTGCGTCTTTCTATTCCAAAGGAATTTAATTGGACTGATTTAAAAAATTGGGCTGGTTTAGTTTCTGAGAAAAAAAAGACCTTTCATAAATTAATTAATCTTTTGTTAAAGAATTATGCCTAATCAATATTTTTGGCAAACTATTCAACAAGAAGGCGAAAGATTGAATATTCCGGAGCATAAGCAAAGAGCTTTGATCCGAGAATATCTGCAGAGCAAAATGATTGCTTTGCTTTATCGCCAAAAAAAATCTCAAGGGCTTTCTTTTATTGGCGGAACCAGTTTAAGAATATTAAGGGGGCTTGATCGTTTTTCAGAAGATTTAGATTTTGACAATCTTAATTTAACTTTTTCTGAAATCAAAGATATTTTTGGAAAAATAGAAAAAGAGTTGAATAAAGAAGGGTTTGAATCAATTTTTGATTTAAAGAAAACTAATCATTCCGGAATTGGCGATTTTAGATTTCCGAATTTGCTTTTTGAGCTTGGAATCAGCAAACATCAGGATGAAAAGCTTAAAATTAAAATTAATTATACCACTCCTAAGATAAAGCCGGCTCAAGAAACGGTTTCTTTGAGCCGTTTTGGTTTTGTTCAATTAATAGTAACTAATACCTTATCGGTTCTTTTGTCTCAAAAGATAAAAGCTATTTTTGGCCGTCCGGATGTCCAGCCGCGCGATTTTTACGATTTAATTTGGCTTTTATCCAGGAATATAGAGCCTGATTTCAAAATTTTAAAAGAGAAGGGATTAACTGAAAAGGTAGAAACAGGCGAAAAATTAATTCAAGTTTATCAAGAAAAAGCCTTGCCTCAATTAAAGAAATTAAAGCTTCGTTTAAGGCCTTTTCTAATTGAAGAAAGCAATGTTTCTTATTTGGATACTTTTGAACAAGTAATTAAGGATAAATGGATAAAGGAATGAATGATAAAGATAGGGTTTGGAAAATTGGGGAGGAGGCGGCTTTAGAGTATTTGAGAAATAAAGGGTATCAGATTATTGAACAGAATTATCGAACTAAGCGTTCAGAGATTGATTTAATTGTTAAGAAAGATAAGTGTTTGGTTTTTGTTGAGGTGAGGACTAAAAAAGGCGAACGATTTGGTTCACCAGAGGAGACAATTGACGCTTGGAAAATTAGAAAGCTTTATTGGAACGCGCAAGCTTATTCATCGGCTAAAAAATATCAGGGCGCTTCTAGAATAGACGCGATTTGTATTGTTTTGAATCAAGATAATTTAGTTAGTCGATTAAATCATTATCAGAATATTGAAAATACAAAATGATTCCTTATCAAACAAGTAAAGATAAATTAAAGGGGACTAATTATAGTCAAGTTAGAAAACAAGCTTTGACTATTTTTAATCAAATCAAGAAAAGAACTAAACGAAGGCCTTATCTCAGATCCGCTTATTTTAGAAAAGAAAAGATTTTCTTAAATTATTTTTGGCCTCATCTATTTCAGAAATCATTTAAAGAAAGAGTTAGGCGTTTAAAATATTTGCCTTGCGCCTTTGATTTGATTCGTTATTCAAGAATTACTCCTACTTCTAAAGAGAATGTTGATAATCGAGATGAAGTATTACATCGTTTTATGGGACAGACAGCAGATAAGGAAATATTTTTTGTTCAAATAAAAGAAGATAAAAAAAGCGGGAAAAAGTATTTTATGTCTTGTTTCCCGTTAAAATAAAAATCCTCTGCCAGATTGAAGCCTATAAACTTCGGCTGAGGATTTATATTGTAATTATAATTAATTATATCTTTTTGTCAATAGTTTGATTGGGGATAATTAATATGCAGGGGGTTATTTATCAAAATGATAAAGAGTATCCAAGGTTATTAAAGCAGATTGGTAAGCCAGCGCCAAAGCAATTGTAGAATATTCATTTTCTTAAATTAAAATTTATTTAGAGTTTAAAAGGTTAAAAATAATTTGATATTTGGATTTTGGATTTAATTTGGAATAATTTAGATTTTAAAATTTGGTATTTTATCAACATTGTCTTATTTGTTAAAAATATGATAAAATATGATTAAAATAAAAAGAATTAATAGCTGAAAAAGCACGGCTTAGGAGAGTCTGGCCTGTTTTGAAGCAAAATATCCTTATGCGTAAAATATGTGATTATTTAGTGAAATACAGTCTTTATCTGCTTGTCTTTCTGATTCCTTTGTTCTGGCTTCCTTGGAGTTCAGAAGGATATGAATTTAGCAAGCAGTATTTGTTAATTTTTTTAATTGGATTAGCTTTTCTTGGCCGGCTAATTAAAATGATTGCTTTGCGGAAAAAAGTTGCTTTTCGGAGAACTCCGTTAGATGTTTGGATTTTAGCTTTAATGCTAATCATGATTTTAAGCGCGATTTTCTCAATTGATAGTATTAGTTCTTGGCTGGGATATTATGGAAGATTTACTCAAGCGACAATTGCTTTTTTAGCAGTTTTAGTTTTGTATTTTATCTTGGTAAACAAAGTAAAAATTTCTTTAAAACAAGAAGCGCCTGTGGAGAAATTTGGCAACCAAGCGGAAAAAAGCAAAGGATTTTTTAAAAAATTCAACAATAAAAATTCTTCTGTTTATTTAAGCTCTATTTTCAATCTTTTTACAGCTGCTTCTTTTATCGTGGTAATTGTCAGCTTATTTTCTTTTTACGGAATTTTAGCTAAATTAACCTGGCTTCCTCAGGAAATTAAAGGTTCGTTTTTTAACATGACCGGAGCTTCTGTTCAGGGGTTAACAATCTATTTAGCGGTTTTAATTAGTTTTTTAGTCGGAGATTTAATCTCTCTTCATCGCAGGAAAGTAAAACAAGATAAGAAAAAGAAATTAGGCTCATGGCTAAAATCCATCTTATTAGCCCTTTCAGCTTATCTATTAATCATAACTAATTTCTGGCCTGCTTGGATGATAATTGGAATTGCCATGCTCTTTTTGTTGGTCATGGCTTTTTGGACAAGATTGTTCAAAGAACGAGTTAATTTATTAATGCTGCCAATTTTCTTTTTGTTGATTTCTTCATTCTTTGTTTTTAATTTTCCAGGCAAAGCAGGAATTTTGAATAATCTTAATTTTTTGAATCGGAATGTTCCGCAAGAATTAATGCTAAGTTATGATCTTACTCGGCAGATTAGCTGGCAAGCGGTTAAAGAATATCCGGTGCTTGGTTCCGGGCCAGGAACTTTTTTGCATGATTTTGCCAAATTTAAGCCAGCGGAATTTAACCAAGGTCAGTTTTGGAATGTCCGTTTTGACAAAAGTTCAAGCCATATTATGGAGCTGGCTGCAACTATTGGCATTCTCGGAGTTTTGTCTTATCTCTTGATAATTTTTATTTTCCTTTTGATTATGTCTTTATCTTTACAGAGATTGCGCAAGCTTTCGCAAGATAATTCAGAGAATCAAGATAAGCGGGAAAAAGCGGTTTCTATTTTGCCTTTGTTTTTAGGCTGGCTAGCCTTGGCTCTTGGCCAGTTCTTTTATCTGCAAAATACAACCTTGCTTTTCTTGTTCTGGCTGTTTACTGCTTTAGGAATTGTAGCTTGGCAGCAGATGGAATCAAAAGCGATTCAAAAAATCAGTTTTTCCTTTAAGAAAATGCCGGAAGTAGGATTAGTAGTGAATGTGGTTTTGTTAATTATTATTTTTGCTTTAGCCGGCTTATTCTATCTAGGCGGTCAGTTTTACGCAGCTGAAGCTAAGTTTGTCCAGCCGATTAAAGATAACCAAGCTTGGGTTAAAAAAATGGAATCAGTGGTTAATTTAAACCCTTATCGCGAAATTTATCGGCGCGGCTTGTCCCAGGCATATTTATCAAGCGCTTGGCAGGAAGCGAATAAAGAGGAAGACAAGCGAAATGCGCAGCTGCTTCAGAATTTAACTGCCGGAGCTGTTCAGCAGGCGCGAACAGCAGTTCAATTAGCGCCGAATTCTGTTTTAGCTTGGCAGAATTTAGGAAATGTTTATCAAGATAGCCGCGGATTAATCGGCGGAGTCATTCCTTTTGCTTTAGAGGCTTACGCTAAAGCTAGCGAATTAGAACCGAACAACCCTGTTTTTTATCGAGAGCGATGCCGTTTGAATCTTTTGAATGAAGATCGGGACTGGGATAAAACAGTTCAATTTTGCAAGAAAGCGGTTGAATTAAAAAAGAATTATCTTGACGCGCAGATTCAATTAGCTTTGGTTTTTGAAGAAAAAGGCGAATTAAAAGAAGCAGTCAAAGAAATGGAAAAGGTATTAACTAATTTAAGAGGAGTTAGTTTTCAGCGGGGAAGCGAATTAGCTAGCGCTGCTACAGAGATATATTTTCAAATGGGCCGTTTGCAATTTAATTTGAAAGATTATGAAAAAGCGATTAAAATGTTTGAACAAGCGGTTGTGATTACGCCTAATTATCCGAATGCGCGTTATGCTTTAGGTTTAGCTTATCAGAGCGTTGGCCGAACTGAAGATGCTTTGGGACAGTATCGGATTATTGCTCAGTTATTGCCTGATAATCAGGAGATTAAAAAATTAATCCAGCAATTAGAGGGAGCTCAGGCTCAGACGCAAGAGGCAGAAGAAGCAGCAGGGGTTGACAGTAATTAATTTTTTTGTATATAATTGAATTAAAGTTCTAACTTAATCAGTTTAGTACTATAATTATCAGCGGATAAAACTAAATAAGCAAGATTTTGTCTCCTAAATTTTTAGGGAGGGGTTAATTTTGCGCCCTTGCTTTTTAAATATATACACCATGCCCAGAAAAAAAGATTTTAGTTTTAAAATACCAGACCTTATTGCGGTCCAAAAAAAATCATACTCCTGGTTTTGGGAAAAAGGATTAAAGGATTTATTTGAAGAAATTTCTCCGGTGCGCGATTGGAGCGGAAAAGACTTTGAACTATATTTTTTGGATTATCGTTTAGAGGAGCCAAAATATGATGAAATAGAAGCTAAAACGCGTAATGTTTCTTACGAAGCTTCTTTATACTGCCAAGTCCGCTTAGTCAATAAAAGAACTAAAGAATCCAGAGAACAGGATATTTATTTAGGCGATTTTCCCCTGATGACTGATCGGGGGACTTTTATTGTCAATGCAGTTGAACGGGTTGTCATTTCTCAGCTGATTCGTTCAGCCGGAGTTTTTTTCACTTCTGAGTTTCGCAAAGGAAGCCAGCTTTTTGGAGCTAAGATTATTCCTAATTGGGGAGCTTGGATTGAATTTGAGACTGATAAAGACGGATATATTGGCGCGCGGATTGACCGGAAGCGAAGAGTTCCATTTACTTCCTTGCTGCGCGTTTTTTATATGCTCGAAACCGGCCAGGAACTGGAATCAGATAAAATCAAAAAACTTTTTAGCAAAGTCAATCAAGGCGAGACTGACTATTTAGAAGCAACTTTGGAAAAAGATATTGCTAAGAGCGCAGGAGAGGCTTTTGTTGAAGTCTATAAACGGATTCGTCCGGGCGATTTAGCGACTGAAGATAATGCGCGCGGTTTTGTGGAAACTATGTTTTCTTTGGAAAGATATGATTTAAGCGAGGTTGGCCGCTGGAAAATGGATCAGCGTTTATCAGGCTATACTCCTGGAGAAGCTCCGCAAAAGCAAAAAAAGATTAAATACGAAGACCGGGTTTTGAAATTTAATGACTTAGTGGAAATTGTTAAAGAAATTATTAATTTGAATAATGATCCTTTGGCTAAGCCGGATGATATTGACCATTTAGGCAATCGCCGAGTCCGTTCTTTAGGCGAGCAATTGCAAAATCGCTTGCGAGTTGGCTTGGCTCGGACAGAAAGAATTATCCGGGATCGGATGTCAACTTTGGATCCGTATGAAATGATGCCCGGGCAATTAGTCAATGCGCGTCCTTTTGTGGCTGCTATCCGAGAATTTTTCACGACTTCTCAATTATCGCAGTTTATGGATCAGCATAATCCTTTAGCAGAATTAGAGCATAAGCGAAGATTGTCAGCTATGGGTCCGGGCGGTTTAACTCGGGAGCGAGCCGGATTTGAAGTGCGCGATGTGCATTCTTCGCATTATGGCAGAATTTGTCCAATTGAGACTCCAGAAGGTCCGAATATTGGCTTAGTCGGCCATTTAGCTTCTTGCGCCAGATTAAATGAATATGGATTTATTGAAGCGCCTTATCGCAGGGTTAAAAAAGGTCATTTAACTGATGAAATTGTCTATTTAAACGCTTACCAGGAAGAAAAATGCAATATTGCCCATGCTGGAGTTAAAATTGATGAAAATGGATATTTAATAAATAAAAAAGTGGAAGCCAGAGTTAAAGGGGAGCCAAGCACAGTTTCCAGGAATAAGGTTGATTTTATTGATGTGCTTCCGCAAGAGCCGATTTCAGTGGCAACTTCTTTGATTCCTTTTTTAGAGCATGATGATTCTAACCGCGCTTTAATGGGTTCAAACATGCAGCGCCAGGCGGTTTCTTGCATTAAGCCGCAAGCTCCTTTAGTTGGCACTGGCATAGAAGAGCGAGCAGCTAAAGATTCCGGACAAGCAGTTGTGGCTGAAAAAGCAGGCAAAGTTAAAGCAGTTGACGCAAATAGTATTTTAGTGGTTAGCCAGGGCAAAGAAAGAAAATATCCATTGCGTTCTTTTGCCAGGACTAATCAATATACTTCTATTTGCCAGCGGCCTTTGGTTAAGCCGGGGCAAAAAGTAGTTCCAGGAGATATTTTAGCGGATGGAGCAGCAACTGATCATGGCAAGCTGGCTTTAGGTCAGAATCTTTTGGTTGCTTTTATGTCTTGGCTGGGGAATAATTTTGAAGATGCTATCATTTTATCCGAGCGTTTGGTAAAAGAAGACCGCTATACTTCTATCCATATTGAAAGCTTTACTTGTGATGTTCGGGAAACTAAGCTTGGGCCGGAAATAACAACTCCGGATATTCCGAATGTTGGAGAAGAGCGGTTAAAAGATTTAGATGAAGAAGGAGTGGTTCGAATTGGAGCTGAAGTCGGGCCGAATGATATTTTAGTTGGTAAGATTTCTCCTAAGGGAGAAACTGATTTAACTGCTGAAGAAAGGCTTTTGCAGGCTATTTTTGGCGAAAAAGCGCGCGATGTTAAAGATACTTCTTTGCGCATGCCGCATGGCAAGCGCGGCCGCATAGTTGGGATCCAGGTATTTTCTCGCGACCGGGGAGATAAGTTAGCTAGCGGAGTGGTTAAGAGCGTGCAGGTTGAAGTAGCTCAATTGCGTAAAATTTCAGTTGGCGATAAATTAGCTGGACGACATGGCAACAAAGGTGTTATTTCCCGCATTATGCCAGAAGAGGATATGCCGTATTTGGCAGATGGCCGGCCAGTAGATATTGTTTTAAATCCATTAGGCGTAGCTTCGCGAATGAATATTGGCCAGATTTTGGAAACAGCTTTGGGCTGGGCCGCGCATGAGCTTGGCTATCAAGCGGTTTCTCCGTCTTTGAATGGAATCAGCGCTGAGCAGATAAGCCAAGAATTAAAAAAAGCTGGTTTGCCTGAATCAGGCAAAATTACTTTGTATGACGGCAGAAACGGCGAGCCGTTTGAACAGGAAGTAGCAGTTGGATATATTTATGTAATGAAATTATTGCATTTAGTTGAGGATAAAATTCACCAGCGTTCAGTTGGTCCGTATTCCTTAATTACTCAGCAGCCATTAGGCGGGAAAGCGCAATTTGGCGGACAAAGATTCGGAGAAATGGAAGTTTGGGCTTTAGAAGGATATGGCGCGGCTCATTCTTTGCAGGAAATGCTAACGATTAAATCAGATGATGTGGCTGGCCGAGCGAGCGCGTATGATGCGATTATCCGCGGACGCAAGATTCAAGCGCCGAATGTGCCGGCTTCGTTTAATGTTTTAGTGAGTGAATTAAAAGCGCTTGGCTTGGATGTAGAGTTGATTGAAGAGTAAAATTTAAAATTATCATTTATGACTACTAAAGTATCAGATTTTAAAGCAATTCGCTTAAAACTCGCTTCACCTGAGGAGATTTTAGAATGGTCGCATGGAGAGGTAACTAAGCCGGAAACAATTAATTATCGGACTCAGCGAGCGGAAAAAGACGGACTTTTTTGCGAGAAGATTTTCGGTCCGGAAAAAGACTGGGAATGTTATTGCGGAAAATATCGCCGGATCCGTTACAAGGGAGTAGTTTGCGATAAGTGCGGAGTTGAAGTTACTCGGGCAAGCGTGCGGCGCGAACGCATGGGGCATATTCAATTAGCTGTGCCGGTTTCGCATATTTGGTTTTTGCGCGGAATTCCTTCTAAAATCGGATTGATTTTAGATCGAAGCGTTCAAGATTTGGAAAAAGTAATCTATTTTGCCGGATACATTATTACCAATATCCATGAAGAGGAAAGGCAGCGGGTGATTGAAGAGATTAAAAAAGAATATCGTAAGAAAATCAAAGGGCAAAAAGATGAGCAAGGCAAATTAAAAAAAATAAGCAATGCTGAAAAAGCTTCTTTAAAAGAGCAGCGCGATCAAATGATTCGGCAGCTGCGAAGTTTGTATTTGCATCAAATTTTGCCTGAGCTTGAATATCGCAATTTAAGCATTAAATATGGACAAGTTTTTGAAGCTGGCACTGGAGCGGAAACTCTAAGAAAAATTTTTGAAAAAGTTAATTTAGAAGCTTTATCTAAGGAGCTGCAGGATCAGATTAAAAATGCTAGTCCGGCAATTAAGCAGAAGCTTTTAAAGCGTTTGACTGTGGTTGAGGGCATGCTTAAAGCAAAACTAAGGCCAGAATGGATGTTTTGGACGGTTTTGCCTGTGTTGCCGCCTGATTTGCGGCCAATGGTTCAACTGGATGGCGGCCGCTACGCTACTTCTGATGTTAATGATCTTTATCGCAGGGTAATTAACCGGAATAATCGATTAAAGCGGTTAATTGAGTTAAACGCGCCTGAGGTTATTTGTCGGAATGAAAAAAGAATGCTGCAGGAAGCAGTTGATGCTTTAATTGATAATGGATCTCGACGCGGACAAGTTATGGTAGCTGCTTCAACCGGACAAAAAAGAGTGCTTAAATCTTTAGCAGATATGCTTAAAGGCAAGCAGGGCCGTTTTCGCCAAAACCTATTAGGTAAGCGAGTTGATTATTCTGGCCGTTCAGTAATTGTAGTTGGTCCGGAGCTAAAGCTGCATCAGTGCGGTTTGCCTAAATATATGGCTTTGGAATTATTCAAGCCATTTGTGATTAACAAATTGGTTGAAAGAGGTTTAGCTCATAATGTGCGCGGAGCCGGACGATTGATTGAAGAAGAAATAGATGAAGTTTGGAGCATTTTAGAAGAAGTTATTCAAAAAAAATATGTCTTTTTAAACCGGGCGCCAACTTTGCACCGTCTGGGAATTCAGGCGTTTCAGCCGGTTTTGGTTGAAGGAAAAGCGATTCGGGTTCATCCTTTGGTTTGCCGGGCTTTTAACGCTGACTTTGACGGAGACCAGATGGCGGTTCATTTGCCTTTAAGCGATGAAGCCCAGCAAGAAGCTAGAGAAATTATGCTTTCTTCTAAAAATTTATTAAAGCCGTCTACTGGAGAGCCAGTGACTATTCCAACTCAAGATATGGTGCTTGGCTGTTATTGGATGACTCGGATTGAAGATGGTTTTCTTGGAGAGGGAAAAATCTTTTATAGTCCGGAAGAAGCTTTAATTGCCAAACATTTTAATCAGGTTCATTTAAAGGCGCGGGTTAAGGTAAGAATGAATTTGAATCAGAATAATGATTCAAAAAAGAAAAAGAAAGACCATAAGGATGATTATCAATTAGTGGAAACTTCAGTTGGTCGCCTTATTTTCAATGAGCCGATTCCTAAAGATTTTGGATATATTAACAAGACGATGAAGTCCAAGGAATTAAGAAAATTGATTTCTGATTTGGCTGATCATTATAGCTTAGACGAATTGGCTGAGATTTTGGATAAAATTAAGAGAATGGGCTTTAAATACGCGACTGTTTCAGGAATCAGCTGGGGAATGAATGATTTGAAAGTGCCTTCAGAAAAGAAAGAATGGCTGAAAGAAGCAAGCAAAAAAGTTGAAGAAGTTCATCAATTATTTGAAAACGGCTTATTAACCGATGATGAAAGAAAATCGCGAGTAATTCAAATTTGGCTGGATGTAACTGGCAAGGTTTCTCAGGCAGCGCCGAATACTTTGGATAAAAAAAGCCCGATTTTTAATATTTTTGATTCTGGAGCGCGCGGCTCTTTAGGCCAGCTTAGCCAGATGACCGGTATGAAAGGATTAACTATTAATCCTTCCGGAGAAATTATTGAATTACCGATTAGGAGTTCCTATAAGGAGGGATTAAGCGTTTTGGAATATTTCATTTCTACTCATGGAGGACGGAAAGGAATGGCTGATACTGCCTTGAAAACTGCTCAAGCCGGATACTTGACCCGGCGCTTGGTTGATGTTTGCCAGGATGTGGTTATTCGCGAAGAAGATTGCGGAGACAAAAATGGAATTTATGTTTATCGAGAAGATGAAGCAGATTTAGGCAATTCTTTGGCTAATCGAATTGTTGGGCGCTATGCTCTGGAAAAAGTGGAAAACATTGTTAAGCCAGGCGAATTGATTGATAAAAAAATTGCCCAGCAAATAGATGCCAGCGGAATTGATAAAATTAAAGTGAGATCATCTATTAGCTGCCAGACATTAAACGGAGTTTGTCAGAAATGCTATGGCTATGATTTAGGAACGAATCAATTGATTGAAAAAGGAGAAGCGGTTGGAATTGTGACTGCTCAGGCGATTGGAGAACCTGGAACTCAGTTAACTTTGCGGACTTTCCATACTGGCGGAGTTGCCGGAGGACAGGATATCACTCAGGGTTTGCCTCGGGTAGAGGAACTTTTTGAAGGGCGTTCTCCAAAAGGAGAAGCTGTTATTTCCGAAGTTGATGGACGAATTAAAAGCATTCTTCAGCGAGGCGGACAAAGTCTTGTTCAGATAGAGCCAGCTAAAAAGCCTTCTAAAGGCAAAGCCAAGAGAAGTAAGGCTAAACAGAAATTAGTTGAATACAGTGTTCCCGCGCAAATTGCTTTGCGGGTGGAAAAAGGCGATTTAGTCGGTAAAGGCCAGCAATTATGCGAAGGTTCAATTGATCTTAAAAAGCTTTTCAAAGTAGCTGGCCAAGAAGCGGTTCAGCGGTATATTATTCGCGAGGTTCAACAAATTTATACTTTTGCCGGAGAAAATATTTCTGACAAGCATGTTGAAATGATTGTTCGCCAAATGTTTTCCCGGGTTAAAATTACTGATTCTGGGAGCACTCATTTGCTGGTTGATCAGATAGTTGAAAAAAGCCAGTTTAATAGGGAGAATTTAAGGGTAGCTAAATTAAAATCAGGCAAGCCGGCAACTGCTCAGCCATTATTCTTAGGAATTACTAAGGTTTCTTTGACAACTGACAGTTTTCTTTCAGCCGCTTCATTTATTGAAACAGCGCGCGTATTAATTAATGCCGGGATCGAAGGAAAAGTTGATCATTTGAAAGGATTGAAAGAAAACGTAATAATTGGTAAACTAATACCAGCTGGAACCGGATACAAAAAGTAGATAAGAAAAATTAAAGATTTGATTCTTTTGTGCCTAAGAAAAGCAAAAAATCTAAAAGCAAGGCTAAGAAAACTACTCAGAAAAAATCATTCCTTCGTTCTGACACTAAAAAAGGAATTTTAGTAGTAGTCTGTTTTGCTTTGGCCTTATTAAGTTTATTAAGCTTTATCGGATTAGCTGGAGTTTTTGGCCAGTATTTTACCCAGGCGAGCAAGGTTTTGTTCGGAAATGGGTTTTTTTTAATCACCATTATTTTCTTGCTAGCCGGTTTAGCGATTATTCGGCCGAATTTTGGGAAGAATAAAGGGAAAAAGAAAAAAATGCCGGCTTATCGAATGATTCTAATCGGCTTGCTTATTTTAATTTTAAGCGTTTTAGGAATATTGCATATTTTTAGTCCGGAAACTCAAGGAGGAGGCTATCTTGGTTTAATTCTAGGATATCCATTGGTTAACTATTTTGGTTTTTGGGCCGGCATGGTTATTTTGCTTTCTTTGTTAATCATTTCTATTTTAATTACTTTTAATATTTCTCTAATTCCGCAGAAAAAAGAAGAAAGCGAACTTGTTGATCAAGAACAGCCTGCAGATCAAAAAAAGCAAGGGCTTTGGCAAAAAATTAAGGGAACTGCTCAAACAAAAAAAGCTGAGCAGCAAATAGCTAAACGTGAAGCTCAAGAGCATGAAGAAGTGATTGGCGGACAGGAAAAAGAAACAGAATCAAAGGAGCCGGTTTCAGAAAATATTTCTGAGGATAAAAAATCCGCGTCTAGCGCAGCTAGTTTTGATTTAAAGCAGAAAAGAGTTATGGCTGCTGATTACAAGGGTCCGTCTTTAGACTATTTGCAGAAAGATAAAGGCCAGCCAACTAGCGGAGATATTAAAGCAAATATTAATATTATTAAGCGGACTTTAGAAAACTTTGGAATCCAAGTGGAAATGGCTGAAGTGAATGTCGGGCCAACTGTAACTCAATATACTTTGCGGCCGGCCCAGGGAGTGAAATTATCTAAAATTACTGCTTTGCAGAATGATTTAGCTTTGGCTTTGGCAGCTCATCCTTTGCGGATTGAAGCGCCGATTCCAGGCCGTTCTTTAGTTGGCATTGAGATCCCAAATCGGTCTATTGTAATGGTTCGTTTGCGTTCTCTTTTAGAGCGTTCTGCTTTTCAAGAATCAATTGGCCAGCTTACTTTTGCTGTTGGCCGGGATGTAGCCGGCAATCCTATGTTTGCCAATCTTACCAGGATGCCGCATATGCTTGTTGCCGGAGCTACTGGAACCGGTAAAACAGTTGCTTTGAATAATTTAATTGTTAGTTTGCTGTATGGAAATGCGCCGGATAATATGCGCTTGATTTTAATTGATCCAAAAAGAGTTGAGCTTTCAATTTATGAAGATATTCCGCATTTATTGTCTCCGGTAATTGTTCGCCCGGACAAAGCAATTGGAGCATTGCGCTGGGCAGTTAGCGAGATGGAGCGCAGGTTTGAGGTTTTACAAGGAGCTGGCAAGCGGGATATTGTTTCGTATAATAATCTTTTTAATAAGCAAGTAGCTAAAGACGGGCAAGAAGGCCGAATGCCGTATATTGTCATTGTTATAGATGAATTAGCTGATTTAATGTCTTCGCATGGCCGGGAGGTAGAAGGAGCGATTGTCCGCTTAGCTCAGATGGCCCGGGCAGTTGGTATCCATTTGGTGGTTTCTACACAGCGTCCTTCAGTAGAAGTAATTACTGGTTTGATTAAAGCGAATATTACTTCGCGGATGGCTTTTCAAGTAGCTTCTCAGATTGATTCTCGGACAATTTTAGATATGGCTGGTGCAGAAAAGCTTTTGGGAAATGGGGATATGCTTTTTATTGCCGGCAATTCAGCTAAGCCGCGCCGTGTTCAAGGAGCCTATTTAGATGATGAAGAAGTTAAAAAAGTAACTGATTATTTACGCGATTTGGCCCAGCCAGAATACAAAGAAGAAGTAACTGACGCGTCTGTTTCAGCTGATTCAAGTTCAATCGGGTTATCCGGCTCAGGAGAAAATGGAGAAGCTGAAGATGAACTTTATGGACAGGCTAAAGAATTAGTTATTCAATCAGGCAAAGCTTCTGCTTCTTTGTTACAACGGCGCTTGCGAGTTGGTTATGCCAGAGCTGCGCGTTTATTAGATATTTTAGAAGAAAATGGAGTGGTTGGCCCTGGAGATGGAGCTAAGCCGCGCCAAGTCTTTGTTGACGAAGGCGCTGAAAAAGAGATAGAATAGATAATTATGGCTCAACAAAAAACTAAAAAAAAGAATACTAAAGAAGATAAGCAAAAGATCCTTGAAGCAACAGTTGATCAAATTAAAGGAAGATTTGGCGATGGTTCAATTATGAAATTAGGCGAAGCCAGGCATGTGAATGTAGATGCAATTCCAACCGGTTCAATTTCTTTAGATTTAGCTTTAGGAGTTGGCGGAATGCCGCAAGGCAGGATTATAGAGGTATTCGGGCCTGAATCTAGCGGTAAAAGCACTCTGGCGCTGCATGTGGTTGCCCAGGCGCAAAAAAGAGGCGGATTAGCCGCCTATATTGACGCTGAGCATGCTTTAGATCCTGAATACGCTTCTAGGCTAGGAGTTAAGATAAATGATCTGCTTATTTCCCAGCCTGACACAGGAGAACAGGCTTTGGAAATATTGGAAAGTTTGGTTAAGTCTAATTCAGTTGATGTAGTAGTAGTTGATTCAGTGGCTGCTTTAACTCCTCGGGTGGAAATAGAGGGGGAGATGGGGCAGCAGCATATTGGCTTGCAAGCCCGTTTAATGAGCCAAGCATTAAGGAAATTAACTGCGATTGCTAATCAAAGTCAGACCGCGATTATTTTTATTAATCAGATTAGAATGAAAATTGGAGTTATGTTCGGGTCGCCAGAGGAGACACCGGGAGGCAAGGCTTTAAAATTTTATTCTTCAGTCAGGATTGATTTAAGGCGTTCAGCTCAAATCAAACAAGGTGATCAGATTATTGGTAATCGGGTTAAAGCAAAAGTAGTTAAAAACAAAGTTGCCGCTCCTTTTCGTCAGGCTGAATTTGATATTTTCTATAATGAGGGAATTTCCCGTTTGGGAGATATTTTAAATACTGGAATCAAATATGGAATTGTTCAGCGCGCCGGAGCTTGGTTTAATTACGGACAAGAAAAATTAGGCCAGGGGATTGAAGCTTCTAAAAGTCACCTTAAGGAAAATCCAAAGCTGGTTAAACAGATATTAGGGGAAATTAAAAAAGCCGTTAAAGAATCGGCTGATCAATAAATTAGCTTTTTTTATTTATTTTCTGACAAATGGTAAATAGCCCAAAATACGGGCTTTTTTTACTGCTTTAGCCAGTTTTCTTTGATGCCTGGCGCAAAGTCCGGTTCTGCGGCCGCTTAAAATTTTAAATTGGCCGGAGATGAATTTATGAAGTAGTTCCGGGTTTTTGTAATCAATTTCTTCTATTTTATTTTGGCAGAAATAGCAGTTTTTCATATTTTTTAAAAAGGAATGTTTTTAACATTAACTTCATTTTGATTTTGTTCTTCTTGATCAGCTTGGTCAGCGTTTTGGTTAGTAATCGGCTCTTCTGAATCAATTACCGGAATATCGTCATTTTGCTTATTTTCCGTCTGCGAATTATTATTAGCTTGGCTGGGCGAAGGAGCGTTGTTATTGCTTTGGTTAGTTGCTCCAGGCCCCATTTGCATATTTTCAGCTAGGATTTCAGTTCGGTATTTTTTATTTCCGTTTTGATCTTCCCAAGAGCGAGTTTGGATGCGGCCTTCAATTAAGACAAGTTTTCCTTTGTTTAAATATTGGGAACAAATATCAGCTAATTTGCCAAAAGCAACAATGTTGTGGAATTCAGTTGATTCTTGTCGATTGCCTTGCTGGTCGTTCCAGACGCGATTAGTGGCAATGCTGAAATTAGTTACATTTTGGCCTGAGGTGGTGCTTCTGGTTTCTGGATCCCTGGTTAGTCGGCCGAGAACAAAAGCTTTATTTAGATTCATATTTTTAAATTATTGATTAAGAATTTCATCAAGTTTTTCATCTAAATCTTCGATTTTAGATTTAGAGTCTTTTGTTTCTTGTTTTGGTTTTTCCTGCGCGCTTTTTTCTTCTTTTTCAGTTGTTTTTTTAGTATCTTGATCCTGCTTGGCGGCTTTTTTAGCTGGTTCAATCTTATCAATAATATCCAGTTGAATATCTTTTTCAATTTTTTCTTTTTGTTGAATAGCTTGTTTTTGAGGCTGTTTAACAATTAAAAAGCGAATAATATTTTTGTTTAAATTAAATTCGTCTTCAAGCGATTTAATCGCGTTGCTTGGGATTGACAGATCAGCCTCCCAATAAAATGCTTCGCGTTTTTTATTGATAAAATACGAGATTCTTTTTCTTTCCATGTCTTCCGGCTGACAGGATTCATGTTTGATTTCTCCTTGTTTTTTAGCAATTTTTTCTTTGATTTTGTTAATCAGCTTGGTTCTTGTTTCTTTATCTAGTTCAGGATCAAGCAAACAAGTGATTTGATATTTTTGTTGTTCTTGTTTTTCCATATGCTATTTAGATTAGCAAACAATTTATTTCTGGTCAAGTTTTTATCTCTTGACATGTGTTTTGGAATTGGTATAATTATTATACTAATTCTTAAACGCTTATGAAGTGGGATAAACTACAAAAAAATACAAAAGATTTATTGATTATTGATAAAAATACTTTGAGAAACATAGAAAGCACGGAAGACACGCTTGATTTTAATATCAAATATTGGTTAAAAAAAGATAAATTGATTAGTTTAAAAAAGGGATTATATATTTTTCAAGATAAATGGGAAAAGGAAAAAGATAAAGATTCTTATCTGGAATATATTGCCAATCAGCTTTTGCAGCCATCATATCTTTCTCTTGGATATGTTTTAGCAAAGTATCAATTATTAACAGAAGCCCAAACCGGACTTACTTCGGTTACTATAAAATCAGGCAGGAGTTTTAATAATAGGTTAGCCGCTTTTGACTATTATTCTATTTCTGAAAAACTTTTTATTGGTTATCGGATTAAGCAGTATAAAAATAGTTTTATTAACATTGCAACCAAAGAAAAGGCTTTATTTGATTTTCTATATTTTTATTTTTTAAATAAGCGACCGAATAAAAGAAATATAGAAAATTTAAGGATAAATTGGGAAAATATCTCCCGGAAGGAGCTTAAGCAAGCTCAAAGA
>CAZJBH010000007.1:0-24714 GCA_964544485.1 uncultured Candidatus Saccharibacteria bacterium | reverse complement strand
ATAAAAAGAAAAATAAATCAAGCTATATTTTAATTTAATATTATAATTTTTATCGGCGGGGACGATGGGATTTGAACCCACGATCTTCTGCGTGACAGGCAGACGCTTTAAACCGGACTAAGCTACGTCCCCATATGAATTTTCTTCAAATTTTGTAATGAATAGAAAATTCAGTATCCATTTTGAGCGGATTCTGGTACCGGGGGTGAGACTTGAACTCACAACTTCCACCTTATGAGTGTGGCGCTCTAACCAGTTGAGCTACCCCGGCATTTAAATTTATTTAATTGTGGAAAACTTGTTGCGGGGGGCGGACTCGAACCGCCGACCTCGAGGTTCTTGATATATTAGCCATTCATTACTGAATGGAATGGACTATCCCATCTCCAAAAAATTTCGGAGTTCCCATTATAGTCTCTGAACCTTTCTTGATTTTAAATCAAGACTTGGCTGCTGATTGTCCTGTAATAGTTACAGGAGTTTCCAGCAATTTCGGGAATTTTTCCTCAGAATGTTTCCATTCAGGGCCACAAATATTTTATGGGCCTCGCGAGCTGCCACTGCTCCACCCCGCGGTATCTATTAACTCGTATTATAATCCATAATTTTACACATGGCAAGACCTTGTTTTGTCTTTATCTTTGTAGTAAAATATAGATAAATAATATGCAATTAGCTGGTTGGTTAACAGTTTTTGTTTTTATTACTCTATTAGCCGGAGGAGGGAGCGCGGCTATTTTGATTTTCTGTAATCCTTTTGAAATAAGCTTTTGGATTTTATTCCTATTTTATCTCTTTCTTTTTATCAATCTAGCTGGATTATTCACTTTAATTGGATTTTTAATCAGGCGTTTAATTCGCGGCAGCAAAAGAGTTTCTCAAAAGCAAGTAATCTATCATTTAAGAATATCCTTTCGCCAAGCAATTCTATTATCTTTTTTATTAATTATACTTTTATTATTACAAAGCCAGGGATTGCGGACCTGGTGGAATTTATTAGGCCTGGTTGCGGTGATTGGTTTGATAGAATGGTATTGGGCTGGCCGAGTAAAATAGTATGGAATTATCTCAAATTAAACAAAATGCTATTCAGCAAATAGAAAAAGCCGATAATTTGGCTGATTTTAACTTACTCTATAAACAATATTTAGGCAAAAAGGGAGAGCTAACCCAGGTTTTGCGATCTTTAAAAGATTTGCCGGAAAAAGAACGCAAGCAAATTGGCAAGCAAGCAAATCAATTAAAGCAGGAGTTAGAAGAGCTTTTTAAGCAAAAACATAAAAAAATGCAGACTCAGGGGATTAAAGCGGGAAATAAGGATTGGATTGATGTAACTGCGCCGGGGCAAAAACCTGCTCAAGGCCACTTGCACCCAATTACTCTGGTTCAACAAGAAATGGAAAAAGTTTTTCAATCAATGGGCTTTACTCTATTAGAGGGTCCGGAAATAGAAACCGAACATTATAATTTTGATGTTTTAAATATTCCTAAAGATCACCCGGCTCGGGATGAATGGGATACTTTTTGGCTGAAGAACGGAAAACTTTTGAGAACTCATACTTCGCCAATGCAGGCTCGATATATGGAAAAGAATAATCCTCCTTTGCGAGTAATTGTCCCAGGAAGATGTTTTCGACATGAAGCAACTGATGCGAGCCATGATGTCCAGTTTTATCAAGTAGAAGGATTAATGGTTGATAAAAATATTTCAGTAGTTGATTTTAAAGGAGTGATTGAGGCTTTTTTAAAAAGATATTTTGGCCAAAATGTTGAAATGAGATTGCGGCCAAGCTATTTCCCTTTTACTGAACCGAGCTTTGAAGTGGATATGAAACAGAAGCAAGGCAAATGGATGGAGATTATGGGAGCAGGCATGGTTCATCAGAATGTCTTTAAAGCAGTTGGTCATCAGCCGAATAAATATCAGGGATTTGCTTTCGGAATCGGATTAGACAGGTTAGCTATGTTAAAGTATAAGATAGATGATATTAGATTGTTTTACAGCGGGGATTTAAGGTTTTTAAAACAATTTTAATTTTATGAAGGTATCATATAATTGGCTAGAATCTTTTTTTAATAAAAAATTGCCCGAGCCGGAAAAACTGGCTGATTTATTAACCCAGCATGTTTTTGAAACAGAACTTATTCAAACATCAGGCGCCAAACATCAAACATTAAACGATGCTGTTTTAGATATTGATGTAACTCCTAATCGGGCGCATGATTGCTTAAGTTATTGGGGGATTGCCAAAGAAATTAGCGCGATTTTAAAAATTCCATTTAAACTGCCTGATTATAAAACAAAAATTAAGCCGGATAATTCTAAATCAGTTAAAGATTTAATAGAAGTTCAGGTTCAGGATAAAAAACTTTGTCCGCGCTATACTGCTCGAGTAATTGAAAATGTTAAAGTTGGCTCTTCGCCTGATTGGATTCAAGCCCGGCTTAAAGCTAGTGGCTTGCGGCCAATCAGCAATATAGTTGATATTGTTAATTATGCAATGTTAGAGACTGGCCAGCCAATGCATGCTTTTGATTATGATAAATTAAAGAATAAGCATAATCAGTTTAAGAAAATCATTGTTCGCAAGGCTAAAACAGGAGAGAAAATTGTTAGTTTAGACGGAGAAAAATATGATTTGACTGAAAATATTCTAGTTATTGCTGATCAAGAAAATCCGGTTTGTATTGCCGGAATTAAAGGAGGAACTGGTCCGGGAATAGATAATCAAACTCAGCGAATAGTTTTAGAAGCAGCTAATTTTAATCCTCAGATAATTCGCCAAGCTTCTCAAGAATTGCGTTTAACTACTGATGCTTCTTGGCGTTTTGAACATGATTTAGATGCTAATTTAACCTTAACAGCGATTGATATGGCTGCATATTTAATTCAAGATTTAGCTCAAGGGAAAGTTTTAAAAGGATATTTTGATTTTTATCCTAAAAAAACAAATATTAAGCAAATTAGTTTAGATCCAGCTTATCTTAGAAATTTATTGGGAATTTCAATCTCTGAAAAAGAAATAATTAGTATTTTAAAAAGATTAGATTTGAAAACAGTTAAAACAGGAACTAAGCTAAGAATTAGCGTTCCAACTCAAAGAAAAGATCTTCAAACTCAAGAAGACTTGATTGAAGAAGTTGGGCGGATTTATGGTTTTGGAAAAATTCCAAGCCAGCTTCCTGCAGCTAATTTAATTCCGCCGGAGATAAATCAAGAACTTTTTTATCAGGAGAAAATAAAAAGCATTTTAGCTGGTTATGGGTATAGCGAAATATATAATTATTCTTTTATTTCCCAGCAAGATGTTTCTGTGTTTGATTTTGGCCAAAAGAAATTGATTCAATTAGCTAATCCAATTAGCCAAGAACAAAGCTATTTGCGTCCGAGCTTGTTGATTAATTTATTAAAAAACATTAGCCAGAATCAAAAATTTTTTAATCAGATTAAATTATTTGAATCAGGCAAAGTTTTTTATCAAGACAAAGAATTCAAATCTTTAGCCGGAGCAATTTCTTTAGGTGAATCAAATCAGCAGGCTAATGAGTTTTATCAGCTTAAGGGAGCGCTTGATAGCTTATTCAAAACACTCGGCTTAACTGATATTTGGTATGATGACGCGATTAAGGATCAAGATAATTTTATTAAGCAGTTATTGGATGAAAATAGACAGGCGCAAATTAAATCAGGCGATCAAATCTTAGGCTGGATTGGCCAGCTTGATGCTAAAATAGCCAATCAATATGAAATTAAGTCTAAAACAGGTTTTTTTGAGCTTGATTTTAGCAGTTTAGCTAAGCTAGCTGATGAACAAAAAGAATATTCTCCTCCTTCCAAGTATCCGGCAATTGTCAGGGATTTAGCTTTAATTGTTGATTTTGATGTTAAAGTAGTTCAAATAATGAATTTAATTAATTCTGCTGGCGGTAAATTAATTCGGGATATTGATTTATTTGATATGTACCAGGGAGAAAATTTGCCTGATGGCAGGAAAAGTTTGGCTTTTCATATCATTTATCAATCAGATGAGCATACTTTAACTGATCAGGAAGTAAATCAAATTCATCAAAAAGTAATTCAAGCATTAGAAAAAGAAACTAACTGGGAAGTTAGGCGTTAATTAAAATATTTATGACATCAAAAAAACAAGAAAATAATTATACTGCTAAAGATATTTATGTTTTAGAAGGATTAGAGCCGGTTCGCAAAAGACCGGGCATGTATATTGGGTCTACCGGAGTAGACGGTTTGCATCATTTAATTTGGGAAGTAGTTGATAATGGTTTAGATGAGGCGATTGCTGGTTATGCTTCAGAGATTAAAGTAACGCTTCTTCCGAATAATCAAGTAATGGTAAATGATAATGGCCGGGGAATTCCGGTTGAAAAGCATCCGCAAACTAAAAAATCAACTCTAGAAACTGTTATGTGTACTTTGCATGCAGGCGGTAAATTTGGCGGAGATTCGTATAAAGTTTCCGGAGGATTGCATGGAGTTGGAGTTTCAGTAGTTAATGCTTTATCAAAATGGACTAAAGCTGAGATTTGTCGGGATGGCGGTTTGTATGTTCAAGAATATATTCAAGGTAAAGCCAAGGCAAATACCAGGAAAAAAGGAACTTGCAAGCAAACCGGGACCACAATTACTTTTGAACCGGATCCAGAAATTTTCAAAGAAATTAGGTTTAAGTGGAAAAAAATCTTAAAGCGAATGCGCCAGCAAGCATATTTGACCAAAGGAGTTAAGATTATTATTCAAGATCAGCGCAAAGAAATTCCTAAAAGCTATTCTTTTTATTTTGAAGGCGGAATCATTTCTTATGTTAAATATTTAAACCGAGATCAAGCTCCCAAACATGATAATATTTTTTATGTTTCTCGGGAACAAGAAGATATTTTAGTTGAGGTGGCTTTTCAATATGTGAATGATATTCAGGGATTAGAAGAGGGGTTTGCTAATAATATTTATACCGGAGAAGGAGGAATGCATATTACTGGGTTTAGAACTGCTTTAACTAGAGGATTGAATGATTACGCGCGCAAAAACGGATTTATTAAAAGCTCGGAAGGAAATTTATCCGGCGATGATGTGCGTGAAGGATTAACTTCAGTCATTAGCGTGAAAATTAAAGAGCCGCAGTTTGAAGGCCAAACCAAGGCTCGTTTAGGGAATACTGAAGCCAGAAGCGCTGTAGAAACTGTAGTTGCTGATGCTTTAGAGGAGTATCTAGAAAAACATCCTCAGGATGCTAAAGCAATTTTAGAAAAAACTATTTTAGCGGCTAAAGCCAGGCAAGCTGCTCGGGCAGCTCGGGAAACAGTTATCCGAAAAGGAATTTTAGAAGGATTAGCTTTGCCTGGAAAATTAGCTGATTGTTCTAATCGCAAGCCAGAAGAATCAGAATTATTTATCGTAGAAGGCGATTCAGCCGGAGGCAGTTGTAAATCTGGGCGGGATCGTAATTTTCAGGCGATTCTTCCTTTGCGCGGAAAGATTTTGAATGTGGAAAAAGCGCGCTTAGATAAAGCTTTAGCTTCTAAAGAAGTAAAAGCAATTGTGATTGCCTTAGGCGCAGCAATTGGCGAGGAGTTTGATATTGATAAGGTTCGTTATCATCGAATTATTTTAACTTTAGACGCGGATGTAGATGGATCTCATATTAGAACTCTTTTATTGACTTTGTTTTATCGGTATTTTCCGGAAGTAATTAAAAAAGGATATTTATATATTGCTCAGCCTCCTTTGTATAAGATTAAAAAAGGAAAGCAAATAGAATATGCTTATACTGAAGCGGATAAAAAAGAAATTGTGCAAAGTTTAGGCAATCAAGGATTGGATCTTCAGCGGTATAAAGGTTTGGGAGAAATGAATCCGGAACAGCTTTGGGAAACTACTATGAATCCGGAAAATCGGGTTATGAGGCAAGTTAATATTGAGGATGCTAAAGAAGCAGATGAAATTTTTGATATTTTAATGGGCGATGAAGTAGCTCCGCGCAAGAAATTTATCCAAACTCACGCTAAAAAAGCTCAGAATTTAGATATTTAAGCTTGACATAAATTTAGTTAGGTTATAGGATGGGAGTAAATCTTATTACCCCTGGCAGGGGTTTTTAAATACAAAAATGAAAGCAAGTCAATTGCCGCAAAAAGGAATAAATTTTTTAAAAGAAGTCCGAACTGAATTAAAGCGGGTAACTTGGCCTACCAGAAAAGAAGCTATTCGGTATACTTTGGTAGTGATTGGATTTACTTTAGGAGTAGCTGCTTTTTTAGGCGGATTAGATTTTTTATTTAGCTGGCTATTAAACACTTTTGTTATTTAATTTTAATAAATTATGCCTAAACAAGTAGAACAAGGAAAAAATTGGTATGTGCTTCATACTTACGCGGGATATGAAGAAGCTGTAGCTAGGAATTTAAAACAGCGGATTGAGTCTATGGGAATGGAGGATAAAATTTTTAATGTTTTAGTGCCAACTGAAAAGAAAGTTAAAATCAGAGGCGGAAAAAGACATACTGTGGAGGAAAAAGTTTATCCGGGATATGTTTTAGTTGAAATGATTGTAACTGATGATTCTTGGTATGTGGTTAGAAATACTCCTCGAGTAACCGGATTTATTGGCGCTGGAACCGTGCCAACTCCGATTTCTCCTGAAGAAATTCAATCATTGCAAAAAAGAATGGGCGAAGAAGAACCTAAATTCAAAATTGATTTAGTTTCCGGAGATGCGGTTAAAATTACTGATGGTCCGTTTAAAGATTATGACGGCAAGGTTTCTGAGATAGATGAAAAAAGAGGCAAGGTTAAAGTTTTAGTTTCTGTTTTTGGACGGGAAACTCCAATAGAATTAGATTTATTACAGGTTAAGAAACTATAAATATGGCAAAACAAATATTAACTATAATCAAATTACAAATACCAGCTGGACAAGCAAATCCAGCTCCGCCAATCGGACCGGCTTTAGGCCAGCATGGCTTAAATATCCAGGATTTTTGCTCTAAATTTAATGAAGCAACCAAAGAGATGCAGGGTGATATTGTTCCGGCGGAAATAACGGTTTATGAAGACCGGACTTTTGATTTTAAATTAAAAACTCCGCCTGCTTCTGATTTATTAAGAAAAGCAGCTGGGGTAGAGAAGGGTTCAGGCGAGCCGCATAAAAAAAAGGCTGGCAAAATAACTAAGCAGCAGCTTCAAGAAATCGCAGAAAAGAAAATGCCTGATTTAAACGCTTATGATATTAAACAGGCGGAAAAGATAGTTGCTGGAACAGCCAGAAGCATGGGGATTGAAATTAAATAGAGGAGGGCATTATGAAAAAGCAGAAGAAGATGAGTTGGGTGAAAAGATTTAAAAAATGGTTTTGGCGGAAAATGTCAGGTGAATGCAAAATCGGCAAACTAAGAAAAGGAGGGCAGTCAGTAGTTCGTCAATAACCAAAGAGAGGAGCAGGAGACTGCTCCTTTTAAGTTCTTTAACAAAAGGAGAAAATTTATGGATTGGTTGCAATATCCAGCAATGGTTTTAGGGATTTTAGGAGCTTATTTAATAGCTCAAAAAAACAGATTAGGTTTTATGTCTTGGATTATTGGAAACAGTCTTTGGGTTATTTTCGGTTTTTTAACTCAACAGATAGGAATTTTAATTCAATTTGTTGTTTTTTTAGGAATAGCAATTTACGGATGGATTAATTGGGGAGGTAAAAATGAAAAGACCGAGCTGGGATGAATATTTTATGATGAAAACATCACTTGCTTTTACTCGGTCAACTTGTTTAAGAAGAAAAGTTGGTGCCATCTTGGTGATGGATGATAAAATTTTAGGAACTGGGTATAATGGAGCTCCGTCTGGATTAAAACATTGCGCTGAAATCGGTTGTATCAGAGCTGATAGAAATATTCCGTCAGGGATGCGACATGAACTTTGTCGAGGAATTCATGCGGAAGATAATGCTATTAGACAAGCTCTTCATACCAGAGATTCTTTAGTCGGAGCAACTTTGTTTTGTACTAATTATCCTTGCAATGAATGTGCTAAAAAAATTGTTGATGAAGGAATTAAAAGAGTTGTCATAATGCACGCCTATAAAAGTGAATTAGCGGAAGAAATGTTTAATGAAAAGAGTGTTAAGGTAGAAGTTTTTGAACAGGATGTCCGTGAATTAATTATTAAAACAATTTTTGACGAGACAATAGCTAAGGAAATTATTGATTTAATCAGATGTAGAACATGGCTGGATAGAGCCAGTTAATTTTTTACATAACTGTGGTAATCCTGCTTTACTACATCCGGATACTAATCAAATCTGGGTTTGTGCAAATTGCCAGTTGGTGACAGATACTCCATCTTTGTTTTTTAAGCGGAAATGAAAATTCTTAACTGAGCTCTGTTAGTTTAATTGCTGACAGGGCTTTATTTTTCCTTTATTTTAAGATATGATAAATTTGTAAATTTATGAGCCAATTAGCTAAAACGGATCCTAAAATAGCAAAATTAATTAAACAAGAATATACCCGTCATCAAGAGGGGTTTAATTTAATTGCTTCAGATAATTATGCTAGTTTAGCAGTCAGAGAAGCGGTTGGCAGTATTTTATCTGCTCGTTATGCCGAGGGTTATCCTGAAAAAAGATATTATTCAGGACAGCGATATATTGATCAGATTGAAAAAATAGGGATTCAGCGGGCTAAAAAAATATTCAAGGCTGAATTTGCTAATCTTCAGCCGCATTCTGGATCTTCAGCTAATCAAGCAGTTTATTTGGCTTTATTAAGCCCAGGGGATAAAATTTTATCAATGCAAATTGATCAGGGCGGACATTTATCTCATGGTTCGGAAGTAAATTTATCCGGCCAAATTTATAACTGTGTTTTTTATGGATTAAACGAAAAAACTCAGCAAATTGATTATCAAGAAATTGAAAAAATAGCTAAGCAAGAAAAACCAAAATTAATTATTGCCGGAGCTTCAAGTTATCCGCGCCAGATTGATTTTAATCAATTTAAAAAGATTGCTGATCAGGCGAATGCTTATTTAATGGCTGATATTGCTCATATTGCCGGATTAGTAGCAGCTGATTTGCATCCGCATCCTTTTCCTGCTTGTGATGTAGTCACTATGACGACTCATAAGACTTTACGAGGATCTCGCGGAGGAATGATTTTAACCAATCAGCAGGATTTAGCGAAAAAAATTGATCGGGCAGTTTTTCCGGGCTTGCAAGGCGGTCCTTTGCAGAATGAGATTGCCGGCAAAGCAGTTGCTTTAAAAGAAGCTGGGAGAAAAAGTTTTAATAAATATCAAAAACAGATTTTAGCGAATGCCAGAGTTTTGGCTGAAAGCTTGCGAGAACAGGGATTTGATTTAGTTTCTGGGGGAACGGATAACCATTTAATACTTTTGGATTTAACTAAATTTGATTTTTCAGGCAAGCAAGCTCAAGAAATGTTGGAATCAGCTAATATTTATGTTAATCGAAATTTAGTGCCGAATGACCAGCGTTCTAAATGGGAAACTTCAGGAATTCGCTTAGGTGTTCCAGCAGTTACAGTCAAGGGATTAAAAGAAAAAGATATTCAACAAGTTGGCTTGTTAATTGGTAAGCTATTAAGGAACATAGGAAATAATCAAGTTCGCAAAGAAGTTAAACAGCAAGTTATTAAATTAGCTAAAAAATTTAGTTTTAATTAACTATGAAATTAATCAATGGCAAAAGAATAGCTGATGAATTATTGAGTGAGCTAAAAAAAAGAATTCAGCATAATCGAGAGATAAGGCCTTGTTTAGCAGTGATTTTAGTTGGTAGCAATCCGGCTTCTGAACTATATGTTAATATTAAAGAAAAGCGAGCTAAAGAAATCGGAGTGAATTTTAAAAAAATTAATATTTTGGAACAAGTTTCGGACGAGGAAATAATCAAGGTGGTTAGAAGCTTGAATCAAGATCAAGCAATTCATGGAATTATGCTTCAATTGCCCTTGCCTAGGCATAATTCAGCTGATAAGATTATTAAAGAAATTAATTTGATTAAAGATATTGACGGCTTAAAATCAGAGAGTCCTTATGTTTCTCCTTTTGTTTTGGCTATTTGGCAGTCTTTGCAATCAACCCATCAGAAATTAGCTAATCAGAAGATTTTAGCTTTAGTCAATTCAAGACTATTTGGAGAAAAATTAAAAAGCTTTTTTGCCAGTCAAGATTTAATAGTTGAGTATTTAGTCAAGCCAAAAGATTTATCTTTGATTTCTCAGGCAGATATTTTAATTACTGCTTTAGGAGAGCCTAAATTAATCAAATCTTCAATGGTTAAACAAGGAGTGATTTTAATTGACGGAGGAGTTGGCAAAAAAGATAATCAATTATCAGGAGATGTTGATCAGCAAAATGTTCAAGATAAAGCAGCCTGGCTAACTCCGGTTCCAGGCGGAGTTGGTCCATTAACTGTATTTTTTTTATTAAACAATCTTTATTTAGCAACTAATTAATTTTATGGAATATCAGCCAGTGATTGGGTTGGAAATTCACGCAGAATTAAAAACCCAAAGCAAAATGTTTTGCGATTGCAAGAATGATCCTGATGAAGTTCAGGCAAATGTTAATATTTGTCCAGTTTGCACTGCTCAGCCGGGCAGTTTGCCGGTTCCTAATCAGCAAGCAATTGAAATGGTAATTAAAACCGGCTTGGCTATAGGCGGACAAATTTCTAATTTTTCTAAATTTGATCGAAAAAACTATTTTTACCCTGATTTGCCTAAAAATTACCAAATTTCCCAATATGATTTACCGTTAGTTGAAAAAGGATCTTTGGAAATTAATGGGAAAAAGATAAGAATTACCCGAATTCATTTAGAAGAAGATACCGGTAAATTAAATCATCCGGAAATTGAATCAGGCCGAGCTGATTATTCTTTGATTGATTTTAATCGAGCTGGCCGTCCGTTAATGGAATTGGTAACTGAGCCGGATATTGAAAATGGGGAACAAGCTAGAAAATTTGGCGAAGAATTGCAATTGATTTTGCGCTATTTAGATGTTTCTGAGGCAAATATGGAAAAAGGGCAGATGCGTTGTGAGGTAAATATTTCTTTGCGCCAGCCAGGCAAAAAAATGGGAACTAAAGTGGAAATTAAAAACTTGAATTCTTTTCGTTCAGTTGGCCGATCAATTGATTATGAAATTAAAAGGCAAGCTGAAGCTTTAGATTCGGGGGAAAAAATTATTCAAGAAACGCGCGGCTGGGATGATGCTAAACAGAAAACTTTTTCTCAGCGAATTAAAGAAGAGGCTCATGATTATCGATATCTGCCTGAGCCGGATATTCCTCCGTTGAATAATTTATCATTAATTAAAAATGAATTAAGCAAAACCTTGCCTGAATTGCCTAGTCAGAAAAGAAAAAGATTTATTCATGAATTTAATCTGCCTGAAGCAGATGTAAATATTTTAGTTTTTAATAAAGAATTAGCTGATTATTTTGAGCGAGTTGTTTCAGAACTAGCAACTTGGGTAAAAATTAAAAAATTAAATCAAATTCAGCCATTAGTTAAGCTAACTGCCAATTATTTTCTAACCCAGTTGCAAAAATTATTGGCTGCTAATAGAATTAAAGCAGATCAATGCCAGATTAGCGCGGAAAATTTCGCGGAATTTATCGCTATGATCGGAGCTAAAGAAATTTCTAGTTCAGCAGCTCAAACTATATTAGAGGAAATGTTTAATACCGGAGCTGATCCTTCGCATGTGGTTGAAGATAAGCAATTAAAGCAAGTTAGCGATGAAGGAGAATTAGATACAATAGTTAAACAAGTAATTCAAGATAATCCTCAGCCGGTAAGCGATTATAAGGAAGGTAAAGAAAAAGCTCTTCAGTTTTTGGTTGGCAAAGTGATGGCTGCTTCTAAAGGCCAGGCAAATCCTGAAATAGCGGCTAAGATGTTAAAAGAAGAAATTAAATAGTTTATACACAAGCTGGAAACTTGACAAGGTATTTTTTTTAAGTAAGATGGGGTATAAGATGAAAATAAGAAAGGTAACAAAAATTGAAAAACTGAGGAAGAATGAGCTAGTAATCGCCCAATAGGGGCGATTTTTTTTGTACTTTTTTTGTACTTTTAAATATAAAAGGAGGTAGGTGGCTATGGAAGAAAAATGTCCGTTTTTTGATTTTTGCCAAGCAGCTGGCAGAGCTTGCACAAAGAATGATTTAAAAGAGTTCTGTCAGCCGGTATTTGAATCAAGGTTAGAAGCTGATAAAGAATTTGTTAGATCTAGAATTCTTTTTCAGCAGAATCTTTCCCCAGAAGAGTTTCTAGAAATAGAAACAATACTTCAAAATAGGGAGAGGGCGCTTGTCTATCTTCCTGAGATTTTTCCAATTTTAGCCACTCCTTAATAGCTTTTGGCCGCTTATTTTAAGCGGCCTTTTTATTTTTAAATTCTTTTATTAATTTTTTAGCTTGTTGATAATTTCTAATCCAGTTAATTTTTTTATCTCGCTTAAACCAAGTCATTTGTCGTTTAGCATATTGTCGGGTATGCAGATTAATTAATTCTTTAGCTTGTTTTAAACTAATTTGATTATTTAAATATTGAATTATTTCTTGGTAGCCAATGCTGTTAAAAGCAGGCAGATCAGGAGAATATTTTTTTAATAAATTTTCTACTTCTTGAATTAATCCTTGCTGAATCATTTGTTCGGTTCTCTTGGCTATTTTTTCTTCTAAATTTGTAAAATTTAATTTTAACCCAATTTGTAGAGTATTAAATAAAGTTTTACCTTTTTGCCTTTGTTGGGAAAAAGGCTGTTTGGTTTTTAGACAGACCTCTAAAGCTCGAATCAATCTTCGTTGATTATTTATATCAATCATTTTTAATCCGGCTGGGTCTAATTTTTTTAATTTTTGATAAAGTTCTTGATTAGAGAGTTTTTCTAATTTATTCCTTAATTTTTTATCCGGTTTGACTTCGGGAATGTTTAAATTATCTACGATTGATTGGATATAAAGGCCGGTTCCGCCAACTAAAAAAGGAAGTTTGTTTTTTTTCTGAATTTGTTTGATTAATTTAATCGCTTTATTTTGGTATTTAGCTAAAGTAAAGTTTTGACTTGGTTTAATTATGTCAATTAAATAATGAGGGATTTCTTGCATTTGTTCTGGTTTTATTTTAGCGGTTCCAATATCCATTCCTTTATATATTTGCCTGGAATCAGCTGAAATAATTTCACCGGAAAACTGCTTAGCTAGTTTGATAGCTAATTCAGATTTGCCAGTAGCAGTTGGCCCAAGAATAACGATTAATTGATTCATATAATTAGAGGACGTTGTTTAGAAAGCGAGCTATGTTCTTTGTTAACTAGAGAACGATTCTCAAATAAAGAAAAGCTTTTCTCTCTATCGAGGACACTCTTTAAAAGATACGTCCTTTGAGTACAAAGAACATACCTTTTAAGGAGCGTCCTCTAAGCAGAAACGCAAATTTTTATTTATACATTTTTGGGAAAAGATCTAATAAAATTCTTTTTCTTTTTTTCTTTTCGCAGCTGGGAACATCATTTTGCAATTTAGCGGCTAGAGTGCCTGGCCTGGGAGAGTAAGCAGCAATAAAGGCTTGATGAAAATTAATTTGCTTGACTAAATTAACTGTATTTTGAAATTGTTTTTTTGTTTCTCCTGGAAAGCCGACAATAATATCAGTTGAGATTTTTGCTTGGGGAATTGTTTGGCGGATTTTTTTAATTAATTTTTTGTAATGAGCGATTGTATAATTTCGATTCATCTTTTTAAGAATTTGATTATCTCCTGACTGAATCGGCAAATGAATTTCTTTAGAGATTTTTTCTGAATTGGCAATAACTTGAATTAATTCATCAGACATATCTTTAGGATGCGAAGTTAAAAAACTAATTTTAAAATTTCCCGGAATTTCTGAAATTTTTTTCAATAAAACAGGAAAATCTATTTTTTTATCTTGATAAGAGTTTACATTTTGTCCTAATAAGAGTATTTCTTGGTAATCATTTTTAATTAATTCTTTGGCTTGTTCTATAATTTCTTGAGCTGGTCTTGAAATTTCTCTGCCGCGAGTATAGGGGACAGCGCAGTAAGAACAGAAATTATTGCATCCATTCATAATTGGCAGGTAAGCTTGTTTTTTAGAATCATGTTTTGGTTTGATTTTAAGGCTTGGGAAATCCCAAATTTGGTCTATTTGTTGAGCAAATTGCTTTTTATCTTTTTTTAGAATGCAGCCAGTTAAAACAATTTTAGCATGTGGATAATTTTTTTTAATTTGCTTAATTTTGCTATAGACTCGGTCAATTGCTGATTGCCTAACTGAACAAACATTGATTATTGCTAAATCAGCCTGTTTTATATTTTTAACGGGTTTTTTATTTTCTTTTTCCAGTTTGGCAGCTATTCTCTGGCTATCAGCTTTGTTCATTTGACAGCCATATGTTATGATGAAATAAGTTTGAGCCATGTTAATTATTTATTTTGTATCATAGCAAAAATAATATATAATACAAGCATATGGAAAAAAAAGAATCTATTTATTTATCAGTTATTATTCCTGCTTATAACGAGGAAAAAAGAATTTCCAAAACTTTATTGGAAATTGACAAATATTTAAGCCAGCAGAAGTATTCTTATCAGATTTTAGTGGTTGATGACGGATCTAAAGATAAAACTGTGGAAGTGGTTAATAAATTAAAAGAATTAGTTAATCATTTAGAGGTGATTGATAATCAGCAGAATCATGGCAAAGCTTGGGTAGTCCGCCAGGGCATGCTGGAAGCAGACGGGCAAATCCGCCTTTTTACTGATGCGGATAATGCAACCAGTATTGATCATTTTGAGAAAATGATTCCTTTATTTAAAAAAGATTATGATATAGTTATTGGCTCGCGCGATAAAAAAGATGCTAAAGGCGCTCAGCAGGCAGTTCCTCAATCTTTTATTAAAAGGCAATTGGGCAATTTGGGTAATTTGCTAATTCAGTTTTTAGCAGTTTCCGGAATTTGGGATACTCAATGCGGATTCAAGGCTTTTACTGCTGACGCGGCTGAAAGTATTTTTAGCCGTTGCCGGATAAACCAATGGGGATTAGATATAGAAGTTTTGGCGATTGCTAGAAAGTTTGGTTATAAAATTGGAATTA
Source organism: uncultured Candidatus Saccharibacteria bacterium (assembly GCA_964544485.1). Taxonomy (GTDB): domain Bacteria; phylum Patescibacteriota; class Minisyncoccia; order Portnoybacterales; family UBA2143; genus CAZJBH01. The sequence goes on along the minus strand of CAZJBH010000007.1, from coordinate 9,551 downwards.
TTCCGGTTTATTGGGTGAATGATCCTCATAGCAAAGTTTCTTGGAAAGGTTATTTGCGAACTTTTAAAGAATTATTTAAAATTAAATGGAATTTAATTACTAAAAAATATGAGCGGGAAAACAGAGCATAAATTTCCTTCAGAATTGCGCATGGATTTAGTCTCTAATGATTGGGTGATTATTGCTACTGGCCGCGGTCGCCGGCCGGAAAGTTTTGCTGAAAGTAAGCGCAAAAAATCAGTTCAGAGCAAGAAAGATTGTCCTTTTTGCCAGAAAAAGAATATTCAAGAAAAATTAGCCAGGCGCGATAAAAAAGATGGAAATTGGTTTGTGATTTCAATTCCGAATAAGTATCCGGCTCTTTCCGGAGAAAAAGAATTAAAGGAGCGCAAGCTTGGTCCGAATCGGATTATGCAGGGAGTTGGCTATCATGAAGTGATTATTACCGCAGATCATGATAGGCAAGCAGCTCAATTTAATCAGCAGGAAATGGAAATGTTAGTTGATATGTATCAGTCGCGCTATATAGATTTAATCAACAAGCCATATATTAAATATGTTTCTATTTTTCACAATCATGGCCAAGAAGCAGGAGCTTCAGTAGCGCATCCCCATTCTCAAGTGATGGCTATTCCAATAATTGATCCTGATTTAAGGCATAGTTTGGATGGGGCTGAATCATTTTATCGTTCACAAGGCAAATGCGTTTATTGCACTATGATTGAATGGGATTTAAAAGATAAACAGAGAATAATTTATGAAAATGACCAATTTGTAGTTTTGTGTCCGTTTGCTTCCCAGGTTGCTTTTGAGACAAGGGTTTATCCTAAGGAGCATAAGCCGTATTTTGAGAAAATGACTGAGTATGAAAAATCGCTTTTTGCCGAAGCCTTGCAAATTGCTTTAAGCAAGATTGATAAAGGGCTTAAAGATCCAGCTTATAATTTCTATCTGCATACTGCTCCGTCAGCGCATAAGAATTATAATCATTATCATTGGCATATTAATATTTTGCCAAAAACTTCTACTTGGGCCGGATTTGAATTGGGGGCTGGTATAGAAATTTCAGTAGTTGAACCGGAAAAAGCAGCTGAATTTTTAAGAAAACAATAATTTATGGAATCGTTTTTAATCGCTATTGCTTCTTTAATAACGAAAATTGTTTTAGAGATTGGTTATTTTGGAATTTTTGGCTTAATGGCTTTAGAAAGTTCTTTTATCCCATTTCCTTCAGAAATAGTTATTCCTCCGGCAGCATATTTATCCAGCCAGGGCCAATTCAATCTTTTTTTAGTAATTTTAGCCGGGATTGGAGGAAGCTTGTTAGGCGCCTTAATCAATTATTATTTAGCTCTAAGCTTAGGCAGAAAAGTGATTTATGGTTTAGCTAATTCAAGAATTGCTAAATTTCTATTAATTAATCAGGATAAATTAAATCAAGCGGAAAAGTATTTTCTTAAATATGGAAATATTTCTACTTTTATCGGTCGGTTAGTTGTTGGAGTTCGCCAGTTAATCTCTATTCCAGCTGGTTTTTGTAGAATGAAAATGAAAAGTTTTCTTTTATATACTAGTTTGGGATCAGGCATTTGGGTAATTATTTTAGCTTGGCTAGGATATTTTTTTGGAGCTAATCAGGAAAGAATGGAAGCGTATTATCAAGAGATCAAATGGGGTTTATTAATTTTGGGCTTAATTTTGTTTATTTTCTTTTTTATTAAAAAAAGGAAAAAACAAATATAATTTTATGAGAACAAAGCAAATTTATTTTATTGCCAATTGGAAATGCAATCCAATAACTAAAAAACAAGTTCAGCATTTACTTGATTTTTTAAGGCAAAGCTTGCCCTTAAAGCAGGGGAAGACAATAATTTGTCCGCCTTTTGTTTATTTGCCGCAAGTTTTAGCAAGTATTAAGAATCAGGCAGAGCTTGGAGCTCAGAATTGTTATTTTGAATCAAAGGGAGCTTTTACCGGAGAAATTTCAGCAGCTATGCTTAAAAATTTAGGCTGCGCTTATGTAATTATCGGGCATTCGGAAAGGCGTAAGTACTTTAAAGAAACCGATAAACAGATTAATAAAAAGATAAAAGCAGTTTTAAAAGAACGAATGTATCCGATTCTATGCATTGGAGAGCAGGCGCGCGATTCTTTTACTGAGAAAGGGGAGCCGATTAATGAAATGAGCTTGGTTGTTGGCGAACAATTAAAAAAAGCTTTTTTAAATATACCTAAGGCTCGAGCGCCTGAGATTCTAGTTGCTTATGAACCAATTTGGGCGATTGGCACTGGCAATCCTTGTTCTGCGGAAGACGCCTTAAAGGCAAAATTATTTATCCATAAAATCTTAACTGAGATTTATGATCGCCGGACAGCTGAAAAAACAAGTGTTTTGTATGGAGGAAGCATTAATAGCAAAAATGCGAATGAATATCTTCAGCAAGCAAATATGGATGGTCTTTTAATCGGTGGTTCTTCTCTAAACGCAAGCGAGTTTGTTAAAATTATTAATCAGAATTTATGAATTATCTGCGCGATTTAGAAGTTAATCAAAAGCAAGTTTTAGTCAGGGTTGATTTTAATGTGCCTTTAAAAGACGGGAAAGTTGCTCAACAGGGAGATTGGAGAATTATGGCAAGCTTGCCAACAATTAAATATTTAATTGAGCAACAAGCTAAAATTATTTTATTAGCTCATTTAGGAAGGCCTCGTTCTTATCAGAAAAAATATTCTCTTCAGCCAGTAGCTGAATATTTATCAAAATTATTAAATCAAGAAGTTGTTTTTTTAAAAGATTGTTTAGCTGAGGAAAATAAAAAGAAAATTCAAAAAATGGAATTTGGGCAAGTTGCTCTTTTAGAGAATTTGCGTTTTTATTCCGGAGAAAAAGAAAATCAAGCTGAATTTGCCCGTAAATTATCCGAATTAGGAGAAGTCTATGTGAATGATGCTTTTGGCGTATCGCATCGGGCGCATGCTTCAGTAGTTAAAATAACTGAATATTTGCCTCATTGCGCCGGCTTATTAATGAAAAAGGAGATAGAGCAGCTTAGCCAGGCAACCAAGGGAGATTCTCCTCGAGTGGCAATTATTGGCGGAGTAAAAATTTCAACTAAAATAAAGATGATTAAGCAATTTCTTGAAAAAACTGATAATATTTTATTGGGCGGAGCCTTGGCAAATACAGTTATTGCAGCTAAGGGATTTGCCATTGGCCGTTCAGTAGTTGAATCAGAAATGATTTCAAAAGTCCAAGAGCTGGAATTAACCAATACCAAGCTTCATATTCCAGTAGATGTAGTTGCTTCAGTTGATCCATCTGGCAAGGCTGAATCAAGAGTAACTCCGGTTGGCAATACCAAAGAAGAGGAAATGATTTTAGATATTGGGGTAGATACAATTAACCTTTTTAAAAATATTATTGCTGAAGCCAAAAGCATTATTTGGAACGGTCCAATGGGATTATTTGAAGTTAATGATTTTGCTAAAGGAAGCCGGGAAATAGCAAAAGCGGTTGCTCAAGCGCAAGCGTTTACTTTGGTTGGCGGCGGCGATTCGGTTTGTCTTTTGGAAGAAATGGGATTATTTGGTAAGATAGATCATGTTTCTACTGGCGGAGGATCAATGTTGAAATTTTTGGCAGGAGAGGAAATGCCTGGAATAGCAGCGCTTGAAAATTAATTTTTATGAATTGGCATTTAAAAACTAAAGCGCCTCAAAGTTTTTTTAAAAAGTTTCCTGAATTTTCTTCTTTGACGGCTCAATTATTGTATAATCGCGGATTAAAAACTCAGCAGCAAATTGATGAGTTTTTTAATCCTGATTTTAGCGATGACTTGCATGATCCATATCTGTTAAAAGATATGCGCAAAGCAGTTGTCAGGATAAAAAAAGCTTTAAAAAAACAGGAAAAGATTCTAATTTATGGAGATTTTGACGCAGATGGAGTTTGTTCTTCAGCAATTTTACATTATTCTTTGAAAGCTTTAGGATCCAGTAATTTGGGAGCTTATATTCCAAATCGGGAAAAAGAGAATCACGGGCTTAATTTTGATTCAATTAAACAAGCAGCAAAGGATAAAGTAAACCTTATTATCACGGTTGATTGCGGCAGTACTGATAAGCAAGAGGCAGATTTAGCTAAAAAGCTAGGGATTGATTTAATTATTACTGATCATCATGAAATGATAAGTAAAAAACCAATTGCTGAAGCAATTATCAATCCTTATCAAAAAGGAGAAAAATATCCTTTTAAGCATTTATCCGGCGCAGGCGTGGCCTATAAATTGGCTTGCGCTTTGTTTGATGAAATGGGTGATCCGGATAATTTAAAAAAATGGCTATTAGATTTGACTGCTTTGGCAACTGTAGCTGATGTAATGCCGATTATTGGAGAAAATCGGACAATCGTGAAATATGGATTAGGAGTTTTAGCTCAAACTCGCTGGGTTGGCCTTAAAGAATTAATGGAAATTGCTAAAATAGCTCCGGAGATTGTTCATCCTTCTTTAAATGGGAAAGCTCCTTTTAGTAATTTAGATACTTTTACTCTTGGTTTTATGCTGGCTCCGCGCCTAAATGCTCCGGGCAGGATTAATCATGCTTCTTTGGCTTTTGAATTATTAATCAGCCAAGATATTGATGCTGCTAAAAAAATGGCCTTAGAGGTAAATCAGCAGAATTTAGAAAGGCAGCAGCTGGCTGATAAATTAACTGCTGAGTTAGAATTTTGTTTAGCTGATTTAAAAGATTTGCCGGATGTGATTTTTGAAGGCAAAAAAGATTGGCCGATTGGCATTCTTGGCTTGGCTGCTTCTAAAGCAACCGAAAAATATCAGCGGCCAGTTATTTTGTATTGTGAGAATCAGGATCAAATTTGCGCTTCTGCTCGGGCAATTCCTCAATTTGATTTAATTACAGCTTTAGCTGAATGCAATCAATATTTTGATGATTATGGAGGACATCGTTCTGCAGGCGGATTCCGAATGGGGAGAAATAAGGCTAAGTTGGCTCAGTTAAAAAAAGAATTAAATCAAATAGCTAAAAAGCGCTTAGCTGGAATTGATTTAAATCCAGTCTTAGAAATTGACACAGAATTAAGTTTAGCTGATTTTAATTTTTCAAATTATGAACAAATTCAGCAATTTGCTCCTTTTGGCAAAGCAAATCCAGAGCCTATTTTTTCAGTTCGCGGATTAGAAGTATTAGGGGCGCGTTTAGTTGGAAATGGGCAAAAGCATTTAAAAATGGATTTATTAATGTTTGGCCAGGGAGAATCTAGCCGTCCAATTAAAGCAATTGGCTTTGGCTTGGGCGAATATTATCAGCAAATTAAATCAGGAATGCTTATTGATGCAGCTTTTAAATTGATTCTTAATCAATGGAATGGATTTAAGGATTTGGAGATGAAAATAGTTGATTTAAAAATTAATTCTTAAAAAATATGAAATTATCTATTTATACTGACGGAGCTTCTCGCGGCAATCCTGGACCAGCTGCGCTAGGAGCGATGATTAAAAAAGACAATCAAGTTGTTAAAAAATACAGTCATTTTTTAGGTAAAGCAACTAATAATCAGGCTGAATACCAAGCAGTTATTTTTGCTTTAAAAAAAGCTAAATTGCTTTATGGGAAAAAACAAGCTAAAGATATAGAAATAGAATTTAATTCAGATAGCGAGCTATTGGTTAAGCAAATGAATCATGAATACAAAATTAAAGAAAAAGAACTCCAGCCCTTATTTTTTGAGATTTGGAATTTGACTTTAGATTTTAAAAAGGTTATTTTTAAGCATGTGCCAAGAGAAGAGAATAAGGAAGCAGATGGATTGGCTAATCAGGCTTTAGATGAGCAAAATAGAGAACAAGTTCTTTTATAACAAGGAGGTAAAAGTGGAAGAAAAATTTAATGGTAAAAAAGTTGTTTTTGATAAACAAAAAGCCTTAAAGCTTTTTGAATGGTTAAATCAAGAATGGCAGAATCCAGCAGGGATATTTAAAAATGTTGTTTTACCCCAGGATAAATGGCCTAATCAGAAAGCTTGGAATGATTTTTTTAAAAGCGATAGACAAAGAGCAAATTGGTTATTTTATAATGTTCTGCCAATGCGCGGCGGAATTATGAGCGAAGATCCATTTAAAGTTTTTTGGGAAATTAGACAGAATTATCCGGATTTATTTGATCCGGAATTAGTTTATCGAAAATGGAATGTTGATCAAATAGCTAAAGCGATTAGATTAACTTTAGCTTATGTTTTTAAGCTCAATAATTTACCTCGGGGGTATAAAATAGATGAGCATGCCAGAAATTGGTATTTAAATTCTATCAATCTTTATCGTGATTGGGATAATGATATTCGGAATGTTTTTAAAGGAGTAACTGACTTTGAGCAAGCTTTTGCTAGAATAGATTATAAAAAAGCAAAAGCTGGATTTAAAGGAATGCGCAGAAAAATATTCGCTTTGTTAACTATTTGGCTGCAGGAAAAAGGATTTATTCCAATTTTTCCAACTTCGATTCCAGTGGATTTTCACGCTTTGAGAATTTTATTAGCTACTCAAATTATTCAGCAAACTAGCTGGGATCAAATCTTTGTTCCTAAGGAAAAGCATCCAAAGCAATTGGCTGGGAAAACCGTTATTCGGACAAGGGAACAACTAATAGATTTGATTACTTGGTGGTCGCAGAAATTTATTTGGCAGAATAATTTTTCTCATTTAAATATTAACCCGGCTTTATGGGTATTAAGTCGTTCTTTTTGTTCTGAGGCTTTTCAAAATACTTCTCAAAAGAATGGGAAAAGATATTTTGAAGCTGAGGAATTAGGAAAAAATCCTTATCTTTGGCCAAAAAATTATAAGGATCCTTGTAGTCTTTGTCCTTTAGAAAAAGATTGTCAGTGGGCAATCCCAGCAGTTCCACATTATAAATGGGGATTGCTGGTCAAAATAAGCAAACGAATTGATTATCCGGTTAGAAGATTGCCTTTTGTTGGCTGGGAATTTAATTCTCTAAGAAATAATAGAAGCTAAGCGCTGAATTAAAAGTTCAGCGCTTTTTTAATTAAAAAAGGCACCTTTGTTTAGATGCCTGGTTAAAATGGAATTTTTTCTTCAAAATCATCAATTTCTGGAAAAACTTCAAAAACAATATAGTCTCTTTTGTGATTTTCAAACCCGCTAATGATTTTTAATACAATTTCCTGGGTTCTTTGTTCTGGATTATTTAGCTTTTCAGCTTTTTGGATAAGTTTTTCTTCAATTTGTTTATAGTTGGTCAGGTTTAATAAAGTTTGTAGATCATGGTAAAAGGGATTGTTTTTGCCATGAGAAATATTTTCAATGACTTTGTATTGGAGGTGTGGCAAAAGCTTTTTAAGATAAGTTCGTTCAAGAATATCTTGCGCGCCTTTCAGTTTTGAGAACGGTTTTTTGCCTTTGTATTTTGGATATTGATAAACACTTAATCTTTTACTAATGAATTTAGGCAGTTTTTCTATCCATAAAATAACCTGGGGATTTTGGTTTTCAGCCCAGTAAAGATCAGATAATAAAAGCTCATCTTTTTTATTAAAGCTAAATCTTGCTCCTTTTGTCCATTCTTTGAAATTTATACTGCTTTCCAGTTTGCCGATTTTATAAAAATTATTATTGGTTTCCAACCAAAATTTTTTATTTTTCCAGCCAGCTACTCTTTTCTCAGCCAGGATTTGAATTAGCTTAAAAAGAATAGGGGCGATTAACAAATATTGTTCTTTAGTTAGCTGAAACCAGTTTTTTCTTTGAGGAATTTTTGGTTGTCCGGATTGCCAACTAATTCCTTTGGATCTGTGGTAGGGTCGTGTGGCGCTGACTCCTATTTCGGTTAGCAGCGCTTTAGGAAATGCTTTTTGCCTCCCTTGTTTATTAAGGATTCCCGGTCCCAGAATAGAGATAACGCTTAATTTAGGATTTTTGTTTTTTAAAACAGAAAAATTTTGGTTGTCTGGATGGATAAGAACAACATAAAGAGCGTGCTTGCTTGAATTAATAACATCTTTTTTTACTGATTCGCAGCAATCTTGCCAGGTTAATCTTGCCATTTTTTAACCTCCTTATTTTAAAATATTAAAGAACTAGATTTGATTGTTTTAGTATACTTTTCTTATTTTTATTGTCAATTTAGATTTGACAAGTCTTTAGTTTGGGGATATAATATGAATAGTTTAGGTAAGCGGGCAGTTGCTTTGACATAAAGTCAAGGAGGAAAGTCCGGGCGCCATTAAAGTGGCAGCGGGTAACTCCCGCCAATCGCAAGATTAGGGAAAGTGCCGCAGAGACTATATTTCTTCGTTTCAGGGGACCTCTCCTGAAAAGGGGTAAAGGTGAAAAGTGAGGAATTAAGACTCCTCTCTCTGTAGAGAGATCTATTAGAGTGACAAACCCTGCCTGGCGCAAGAGCAAACCCCGAAGCAAATTCGGGAGCTAAGTAGCTCGCTTGATCCTGACGGTAACGTCAGGACCAGATAAATAACTGCCTTCTGCAATTTTGCAGGAACAGAACCCGGCTTATAGCTTGCCTAAACTACAAAGAAAGCGTTGATTAAACGCTTTTTTTGTATTAAGCTGAAGATAATGAAAAAATCAGAACTTATTTTTACCGCTATTCTATTGCCGATTGATTTTTTAATGCTGTTATCAGCCGGAATTTTTTCTTATTATCTCAGAACTAGCGCAATGATAACTGAATATCGGCCAGTGCTTTTTTATTTGAATCTGCCATTTGATCGGTTTTTAACTTTAATTTTTGGAGTAGCTTTATTTATGTTGATTGTTTTTGCTTTGGTTGGGCTTTATCGGATTAAAGTAAAACGGTCTTTATGGAATGATTTTATTAAGATTTTAATCGGAGTTTCCGCTGGAATTATGATTCTTGTTTTTTATATCTTTCTTCAAAGAGAATTGTTTGATTCAAGATTTTTAATTTTAGCCGGTTGGTTGCTAGCGATTGTTTTTGTTTTTATCGGGCGTTTAATTATAGCTTTTTTACAAAAATATTTTATTAAAAAATATCAGATCGGAGTTCATCAAGTTGCCTTGATCGGTCAAGATGGATTAAGCAAAAGCGTAATTCAGCAGATTAAACAAGAGCCAGTTCTGGGTTATCAGATAGCTGGGGTTTTTGAAAAAAATGATTTTGATAAATTTAAGCAAATGCTTAAACAAAATAAATTAGATGAAATTATTTTGGCTGAACCAAATTTAAATAAAAAGGATTTTTGGGATTTATTAAGTTTTTGCGAAGATCATCATCTTGATTTTAAATTTGTTCCAAATCTTTTTCAGTCTTTGACTTCAAATAGTTCAGTCACTACCTTAGGTTCAGTCCCAATCGTTGAAATCAAGCGAACTGCCTTAGATGGATGGGGTAGGATTATCAAGAGAATTTTTGATTTTTTGGGATCTTTGTTGTTTATTGTGTTTTTTTCTTGGCTTTATCTTCTAATTGTTTTAGCGATTAAAATAGATTCTCCGGGTCCGATTATTTATCGAGATTACCGTTATGGTTATAAA
>CAZJBH010000006.1:0-26040 GCA_964544485.1 uncultured Candidatus Saccharibacteria bacterium | reverse complement strand
AAATTGCCTGATATTGGGCCGCGCGCCGCTACCCGGTTAGTTTTTTATTTTCTAAATCAAAACCAAACTGAATTAAATAATTTATCTAAATCAATTCAACAAGTAAAATCACAAATCCATTTATGTAATCAATGTTTTAATCTAACTACCAAAGAAAATGATCTTTGCTCCATCTGCCAAGACAGACAAAGAAACCAAAACCAAATTTGCGTAGTAGAAACTGTTTTAAATATTTGGCCGATTGAAAAAACTAAACAATACCAGGGACTTTATCATGTTTTAGGCGGATTAATTTCACCAGGTAATGGGATTGACCCGGAAAAACTTAAAATTAACCAATTAATTGATCGGATTAAAAAAAACAACAACCAAGAACAAGAAATAATTTTCGCTCTTTCCCCAACTACTGAAGGAGACACTACTTATTTATATATCCAAAAAATGATTCAGCCAATAGGAATAAAAACAAGCCGCTTAGCGCGCGGCTTGTCAACTGGTTCAGATATGGAATATATTGATGAATTAACTTTAAGCAATGCTTTTCAAGGAAGAAAGTAATTAGCTAATTTCCATAATCTCTACTTCGGTAAAAGGCTGGTGATAGCCTTTTTTCTTTTGATATCTTTTCTTTGACTTGTATTTCAAAACTGTTATTTTCTTGCTTCTCCCCTGATTTAAAATCTTAGCTTTAACCTTAGCGTCTTTAACTAATGGCTGGCCAATATTTGCTTGTCCTTTATCATCAATTACAACAAGCACCTCGTCAAAAACAATTTCTTTGCCAGGTTCTTGTTCAATTTTTTCAATTTTAATTTTATCTCCCGGAGAAACTAAATATTGTTTTCCCCCAGTTTTAATAACTGCTTGCATATTTTTAATAATTAATTATTCTTCATCAATTAACGGCTTGCTTATTTCTTTCACATCAATCTTGGATTTTTTTTCAGCAATCCTGGAAACATCCTTATCAATTTTCCCGAATTCCTTATAAGCTTGATTATACATATTTACCGTAGTCCCCAAATTATTGCCTAATTTCTTCATAAACATATCATAGCTTTTTAAATGAGTTCCCAATTTTTCAACTTTCCCCCTAATTTCTTTAGCTGATTCTTCTATTTCTAAAGCTCTTAATCCTTGAAGCACAGTTTGTAAATAGGCATGAAAAGAAGTCGGCGAAACAATAATTACATGTTTATCACGAAATGCGTATTCAATCAAGTCTCTGGTATTAACTTTTAAAGCGCCGACTTGATTTACCAATAGATCGTAATAAATTCCCTCAGCCGGAATGAACATAAAAGCAAAATCCATGGTCCCTTTATTCGGCTTAATATACTTAGCTGTTTCATCTATCCTCTTTTTTAGATCTGCTTTAAACTGTTTTTCTAAAACTTGGCGCCTGGATTCATCTTGTTCTTTAGCAATCCGATTATAATTTTCTAAAGAAAATTTAGAATCAACCGGAATTATTTTCTTTTCAATAAAAATAACAGCGTCAACAATATCTCCATCATCAAATTCATACTGCATCTGATAAGACTTAGGCGGCAAAACATTTTTAAGCACATTCTCCAAATAATATTCTCCAAGCACTCCGCGCTGTTTAGGGTTAGTCAGAATATTTTCCAAAGATTGCAGCTGTTCAGCAAATCCTACCACTCTCCGATTAGTTTCGTCAAGCTTGGTTAATCGCTCAGTCACTTCTTTAACTATTTTCGCACTTTGTGAATACTGATTCTGAACTGCTTTAGTTGACTCTGACAAACGCGTATCCATGGCTTGGGAAAGCTGACTCATCTGCTGCTGTAACAGCAAAACAGAGTTTTTATCTGATTTCTTTCTTAATAATAAAAAAAGGTTAATAGCTAACCCAATAACCACTAAAAATAATAGAATTAGAATCAGGTATTCCATAAACCTAGAGTACCATAAATCAATTAATAAATCAAAATTTCAATGAAAATAAAAAGCAAATATAGAGTTAGCAAAAAAACAGCTTCTTTGCGAGTAATCGTATGTTCAGTTTTAATAAACAAGAGAAATAGCAAAGCAGAAACAAATAAAAAGAAACGGCCGATAAAGAAAGGAGAAAAATCGCTAATATTAATTGGATGAATTAAAGCAACAGTCCCCAAAACTAAAGTTGCTGGGAAAATAATAGAACCCATTAAATTTCCAATTACCATCCAGTTATTTTTCTTCCGCGCTGCCTGAATGCTAAAAAATATTTCAGGTAAAGCATTTCCCAAGCCAACTACTAAAATCCCCAATAGCGCAATTGATAAGCCAAAATGTTCTGCAAATCCACCGATTGAACGAACGATTCCTTCAGCTGCGATAATTAATAAAATTGCAGATAAAATTAATTTAAACAAACTTTTAAATACTTCTTTACCTGAGATTATTCCATTTTGGGGATACTCTTTATTAAACCGATCATCTTTGCTAAACAGCCAAAAGACATAAACTATAAAAACAAAAATTAAAATTAAACCATCTATTCTTGATAATTTCATATCAACAATCAACAAAAGCGGTAAAATTGTAATTAAAAGAGTAAAATAAGCGCTTCCTTGAACTACCCGGCTAGGCAAAGCTAATCCCCCCTTGCTAACCAAAACAGCTAAAGCAACCGCTAAAGTTAAATCAATAATATTTCCTCCCATTATCTCGCCAAGAGACAGTTCTGGAATCCCGTGCAAAGCAGAACTAATTCCGACTGAAAAATTAGACAAAGTTGCTGCTAAAGCCATAGTAAAAAAAGCAGCGACAAATTCTTTCCATTTTAAAAAACGGGCTAATTTACTAAGCGAGTCCACTATCCAGCTGCTAGCATAAGCTAAAATAAAAAAAGAAGCAATAAAAATAAATAAATATAAATAAATCATTTTTTTCTAAGTTTAAGCTTTTGCTTAACAATAAAATGATGCTTGGCAAATTCGATTAAAGCAATATTGATTATACCAAAGCTAAAAATTAAACTCCAATCAAACAAAGATAAAGGCGCGGTTTTTAATAAGTCTTGTAAAATAGGAAGGTAAATAGCTAAAAATATTGTCGTAATGCCTAATAGAATAGCTAAGATTAAATAAAGATTAGAAAAAAGATTCATCTGCCAAATATTCTTGCGCAAACTTTTACAGGAAAAGATATAAAAAATTGAATCAATCGCTAAACCGGCAAAAATGACTGTTCGAATATGCTCAATTGAATAATTAGTAAAATTCAATAAATACCAGAACAACCCCAATAAAATTAAATCAGTGCTTAAGCCAATGATAAAAATAAGAACTTTAATTTCTTTAGTTAATAAAGAACCGCTATAATCTTTTGGCTTGCGTTGCATAATATCTTTTTCTTTCTTTTCAAAAGCCAAAGTCATACTAATTGGTCCATCAGCAATTAAATTTACCCAAAGAATTTGAACTGCAATTACTGGCAAAGGCCAACCAAATAAAAGGCTTAACCCAACTAAAATTACTTCTGTAAAACTATCTGATAAAAGATAAGTAATAATTTTCCGAATATTATCAATAATTACTCGGCCTTCTTCAATTGCTGCTTCAATAATATTAAAATTATCAGTTAAAAGAACTAAATCAGCTACTTCTTTAGCTACATCTGTACCAGAACCAACTGCTACTCCTATATCTGCTTGTTTTAAAGCTGGGGCATCATTCACTCCGTCTCCAGTCATAGCAACCACTTCCCCTTTTTCTTGCCAGGCATTAACAATTCTTAATTTTTGAGCTGGTTCAACCCGAGCAAAAAGCTGAATTTGATTTAATCTTTTTTTAAAATTAACTTCGCTTAATTGGGCTAATTCTCTTCCTTGGATAATATTTTTTGGCTTAATTTTAAAACCAAGTTTTTCAGCTACTGCTTGAGCGGTAAATTGATGATCTCCAGTCACAATAATCGGACGCATTCCAGCTTGTCTGATTAAATCCATAATTTTGGCTGTCTTTTTTCTAATTGGATCATGCAAAGCAAAAAAACCAACAAAAACAAAATTGTCTTCCTGTTTTTGGTCTTTTAAATTAATCTTTTTAGCCTTAGTTTTTTTATAAGCAACTGCAATCAAACGGTATCCTTTTTGAGTTAAATGTAATTGCTTTTTTTCTAAATCTTTTAAATCTTTTTTACTTATTTTCTTTTTTTTACCGTCAATATCTAAATGAGAAGAAAAAGATAAAAGCTTTTCCGGGGCGCCAACAAAATATAAATTATTTTTCTTTTTGCCTTGATGCAAGCTAGCTGCATAACCAAGACTTGAGCTAAATAAGACTTGATCTAAGATTGGCTCTTGCCCGAGCAATTCTTTTTTAGAAAATCCAGCTTGCAAAGCAGCTAAAAATAAAGATTTTTCCGTTGGCCGGCCGCGAACTATCCATTCGCTTATTGGATCATCTGCATTCTCAATAAAAGACTCATTGCAAAGCATTCCTATTTTTAAGGCTAAAATATCTGAATGCCGAGTATGATTATTTTCCTTAATTTTATTTATCTGATTATCTAAAAGTTTTCTTTTGCCAGTATATATCCCGGCTACCCTCATTTTAGCTTGAGTTAAAGTTCCGGTTTTATCAGTTAAGATTACTGAAGTGCTTCCTAGAGTTTCAGCAGAAGCTAATCTGCGAACCAATCCCTTCCTTTTTAAAATCCGCTGCATTCCCAAGGCTAAAATCACTGTCATAGCCACTGGCAAGCCTTCAGGAATTGCAGCTACTGCAATCGCTACTGAAGTAGTAAAAATTTCTGCAAAATCTCCGCCAGTAATCATTCCTTCAATAAAAATCAAAATACAAATAGATAAAATGACTGCACCGACTATTTTGCTAAAACGCAATAATTTTTTTTGATATGGGGTTTTTTTATCTTTCCCATCCTGAACAAATTCAGCTATTTTCCCAATTTCTGTATTTAATCCGGTTCCAACTACCACTCCTTCAGCCCAACCACTTTCTATGATTGTACCCATATAAGCCATATTATCCCGATCTGCTAAAGAAGTGGTTCTGGTTAATCTTTTTTTGCTTTTACTAGCCACCATCCATTCTCCAGTCAAAGCAGATTCATTGATTTTTAATTCATGCGATTTAATAATTCTACAATCAGCCGGCACTTTATGTCCGGCTCGAAGATAAACAATATCTCCGGGAACTATTTCTTTTTGATTAATTTGTTTTTCCTGTCCGTTTCTAAAAACAATTGCTTTTATTTGCAAAACAGTTTTTAATTTATCTAATGCAGCGCAAGCTTTAGCTTCCTGCAAATAACCAACAATTCCGTTTAAAAAAACAGCGCCAAAAATAACTGCGCTGTCAGCATATTCATTTAAAAACAAAGTAATAATTCCGGCAATAAAAAGGATGTAAACCAATGGGCTTTTAATTTGCGCCAGAACTAGTTTAGCGCGTGAAAAAGCTTTTTCCTCTGGCAATTTATTTTTGCCATATTTACCTAACCGCTCTTTAATTTGTTTTTCGGTTAATCCTCTTTTTTTAGTTTTAAGTAATGCTAAAGTTTTCTGAATAGAATAACTATGCCATAAATGTTGCATAAACCCTCCGTTTAATAATTTCGAATAAGCCTGATTCAGGCTAATTACCTTTATTAAATCACAAAATCAAGTTTAAGTAAATTAAGATTTCTTAGAATATTTTAAAACTAATTCGCCTGCTTTTTGAATCGCTTTTTCTTGAATTACATCCTTGCTCCGAATCAAAATAGTTGGTCCTTTAAATTCTTTTGGTTCAATTAACATATCCCCTTGTTGAGCTGAATCTTTAATTGCTTGATTATCCTCTTTATTCCGGCCAACTAAAATTAAATTCTCTTTTACCCAGAAATGCCGGCCGTGTTTTAATAATAAGATATCGTCTCCATTCGCGTCTTCCCAATAATCCAACATTTTTTTAAGCTTTTCTCCGTATTCTTTTTCACATAAAAGACACCCGCCAGCCGGAGTTGGATATTCTTTGAGTCCGTATTGCTTAGCTAATTCTATTTGTTTTTTTCTGGAACGACCGGAAATATTTAAAAGCTTTTCTCTATCTAACCATTTTTTTTGTTCAGGCAGGCTTGGTTCTAATAACCGAGCTGACAAAGGACGAACCAAATATCCATTTAGACCTGATTCTTTAGCAATCAATTCTAAAGCCTGCTTATTCTGAGACATGGGCCGCTGGCCTAAAACTTCTCCAGTAGCTAAAAAATCATAATTTTCTTCTTCCATAATTTGCTTAGCTTTTTTTAACATTAAAATATGACAATCAATACAAGGATTCATAGCTTTACCCCGGCCATAGCGCGGATTTTTAACCATAGCTAAATGCTCATCCGCAAAATTAATTGATTTAAAATCAATTTTTAATTCTTGAGCTACTTTTTCTGCTGCTTGAGTATTAAAAAAATAACTGGCAAAACTAATTCCAGTTACTTGAATTCCCTGCTTCTGAAGCAGTTTAATTGTCAAAATAGAATCAAGCCCGCCTGACAAAAGAGACAGGGCTTTAATTTCCTTCTTATTATTCATAAATATTATTCGGCTGCTAAATAAACTTCATCACCCTCCCGCACTTGCTGTTCTACTTTTAAGCCAACTGCTTGTCCTTTTTTAGCATTTTCAACATTTTCATGCTCTACTTGCATTGAATCAACATTTTGTTCAAAATCAGAAGTTGCTCCTTTGATATGAATCTTATCACCCACCTTTAAATTTCCGTCTGTGAGTTCAATCACTCCGACTCCGATATTAGTAAAATAATGAGTTATTTTCCCGATTAATTTTTCTTCTGCCACTGATCTCACCCCCTTTCAAAATTAATTATTTTTGCAGCCCCACGGGGAATCGAACCCCGGTTTCCGCCGTGAGAGGGCGATGTCCTAGGCCACTAGACGATGGGGCCGAATTAGTTAAATTATACATTTAAAGATTGCCATTGTCAAAAAGAAGAAAAAGGAATGTCCTTGATAGATGAAAATAAATTTTTCTATCAAAGGAGCGTCCTCTCTGCCTACAATAACAATCCTCAAATATGGAAAGGCAGTCCTTTTCTATTTAATCTCCTTAACTTCTTCCACGATTTTCTCCATGGCCATAGAACGCGAACCCTTAATTAAAACGATATCATTTTCCTGCATTTGATCCTGCAAAGGCAAACCTGTTTCTTGCGAACGATGATATCTAAAAATATTATCTTTATCCATAATTTTACTTGCTTGCTCAGCAGCAAAAATCATCCGCTCGCCAACTGCAAAAAACAAATCACTTTGCTCTGCTGCTTCTTGTCCTATTTTTCGATGAGCTTGTTCTGTTTTATTGCCAAGTTCCAACATATCTCCCAAAACTGCTATTCTTCTTGATTTAATCCCCTGCTCTTTAAGCTGATTATAAATATCATTCATTAATTCTAAAGCTGCAATTACTGCCATTGGCGAAGAATTATAAGTATCATCAATTAAAATGCTTTTTTTAATTCCCGGGACAAGATTAATCCTTCCGTTTAAAGGTTGGCAATCAACTAAAGCTTCTGAAATTTCCACTAAGTTCATTCCAAGATGCAAGCCAACGCTAGCTGCCGCAGCCGCAGCATAAGCATAATGTCGGCCTAAAATTCCTTTTAGCCAAACAGGAATAATGCTTCCTTGGCTATAAAGCTTAAGACTGGCTCCAAAATCATTCTTAGCTAAATCAGTTATCCTAGTTTCATAATTGCTTATCTGCATACTCGCGCCTTGTCCAAAACCATAATAATCTATTTTAGTTTTTTCCTCTAATTCATCTCCTAATTCGCGCACTGAAAGATCATCATAATTTAAAACCGCTAAACCGTTTTTTGGCAAAGATTTTAAAAGCAATGATTTCTCTTCAACTAATTTGCCTTTTTCCGGGAAAAATTCAAGATGTACTGGAAATTCTCCGATAGCGGTAAAAACACCTATTTGCGGTTTAATAAAGCTGGTTAAATAAGCCATGTCTCCGGGCTTATCAACTCCCATTTCTAAAATTAAAATTTTTGGATATTTTGGCTGATAAAAAATACTAAAAATTCCTTTAAAAAATATTTTCAGCCAAAGAAAAGGATTTTTCCCGCCTGGTTTTTTTTCTCCAATGATTGTCAAAGGAACTCCTAGTTCATTATTTAAATTGCCAAAATTTCTGCGTACTCTGAATTTTTTTCTAAGCGCGTAATAAATTGCTTCTTTGGCGCTGCTTTTGCCCACGCTTCCGGTTACTCCGATAATTTTAGGCTGATAGCGGAATAAAATCATTTGAGCGATTATTTTCAAACTAAATTCTAAAATTTTTTTCATATTTTTAATTAATTATTGCGGGAGGATTTCTAAATAGCTAAATAAATATTCAGCCAAATTTTTAAAAATAGGACTGCAAGTGCCAGCTGCAAATCTAATTCCCTGCGGTTTTTCCAATTTAATTAAAATAGCAAATTCAGGATCAAAAGCCGGCGCATAGCCAACAAAACTATGAATTGTATCTTCTAAATATCCTCCCTTTTCAAAATCAGGCAATTGAGCTGTCCCGGTTTTAGCAGCAATATTATAATGATCTACTTTAGCTAATCGGGCAGAGCCATTTTCTGTTACCTGAACCAGCATTTTAGTTATTTTCTCAGCTGCTTCCGGAGAAATTACTTGCCTAATTTCTTGAGGAGTAATTTCTTCTTCTGTATTATCCGGCTGGATCATTTTTTCAACCAAATGCGGCTGCATCATCTTTCCTTGATTAGCAATTGCGCTAATTGCGGTTAGTAATTGCAAAGGAGTAATAGCAATTCCTTGGCCAAAAGAAACAGTTGCTAAATCAATTTGATAAGGAGTATAGAGATTAGAAAGATTCCCTTTTCTCTCACCTGCTAAATCTATGCCAGTAACTTCGTCAAAATTAAATTTTAACACATAATCCTTAAATAAGTCACGGCCAAGCTGCTCCTGAACATAGTAAGCGCCGGTATTTAATGATTTTTCTAATACTTGAGTCATAGTTTGCTGTCCATAGGTTTTACCATCTACATTTCCAATAATATTTCCGCCTACATTAATCCTTCCTTTATCTTGATAAACTGTATCTGGCTCTACCTTGCCAGCATCTAATCCAGCTGCCATAGTAATTGGCTTAAATACAGAACCCGGTTCATAAAGCTTTTGAATTGTTGGATTTTGAAAAAAATCTATATTTTCTACTTGGCTATATTTATTCGGGTCAAAATCCGGCTGGGAAGCCATGGCTAAAACCGCTCCGCTGGCTGGATCCATAATAATAATACTGCCGGCTTCTGCTTGATATTTTTCTATTGCCTGACTTAATTCATTTTCTGCTTTAAATTGTATATTTTGGTCAATCGTTAAAACTAAATCAATTCCATCTATGGCTGGTTTTAAATTTTTATTCAAAAAAGGAATCCCATAACCGCTTGTATCTTTTTCTCCGCTTAAAAAACCAGCTTCTCCCTTAAGCAAATCATGGTAATATCCTTCAATCCCATATTGGCCGATTTTTCCTTGTTCAGTCATGCCAACAAATCCAACTATTTGAGAAGCTAAATCATTATTTGGATAATAGCGCCATGTTTCTATGCCTAAACCAACTCCTGAAGCTTGTAATTCTTTAATTTTATCCGCAATTTCTTGATTGACTTTATGCTTTAACGGTTCATAAGGATCATCCGGCTTATTCATTCTAGTTAAAATCAAATCTTTATCAAGCTCTAAAATATCAGCTAATTTTTGGGCAAGCTCCTGTTTATTTTCAGAATTTATTTTTTTTGGGATTAAATAAACTTGATAAAATTCTTTATTGGTTGCTAAGGGGATGTAAGTTTTTTCTTGGCTTCTTCTGTCCTGTGAAAAATCCTGAATTAAAATATCTCCCCGCTCTGGCATCAAAGTTTTATAAAATTCATGCTGGTCTTTTGCCAAAGCGCTATAAACATCATATTGAATAATCTGTAGTATAAATAAGCGGGCTATTATCCCGCTAATAAAAATCAAAATAAGAATAAATAATAAATTTATTCTTTTTTTAGGCATTTTTTAAAAAATTAATCATTAACTGCAATAGCTTTTGTTTTCGGCAAATAAATAATATCATTGCTTTCAACCATTTCCAATACTTTAATTGATTCAAAAAGGCTAGCTGGTGAACGCCAATTAGCAATTTTTATTTCCAAAGACTCTTGATGGTTTTGCAATTGATTAATCTTTTCTTGATAAGATCTAATTTGGTAACTGCAGCTAACCAAACTATTAACCTGAATTAAATAAGCCAAGAAAAGTCCGAGTACCGCAAAACAAAGCAAAAAACTTAATCCAGCGATTCCGCGGCTATGCGAATAATTCTTATTTTTCTTTATAATATGGTATTTTGTCATATCCCCTCCTTAATTATTTTTTAGCTGCCCCGCGCAGCTTTGCGCTTCTGCTGCGCGGGTTAACCTGAATTTCCTCCCCAGTTGGTTGAATAGGTTTTTTAGTAGCTACCTCTAAGCGATTTTCTTTGGCTAAATTGCGAAAATAATGCTTAACAATCCGATCTTCTAAAGAATTGAATGAAATAACCGCTATTTTTCCTCCTTCTTCTAAAATTTCAACTGCTTGCGGCAAAACTTTCTCTAAATTTTCTAATTCCTGATTAACTGCTATTCTTAAAGCCATGAAAATTCGCGTGGCAAAATGAATTTTTTGTTTAAAATATTGTTTTGGAACTGCTTGCTTAATAATTTCAACTAATTGGCCGGTAGTTTTAATTTTTTTTAATTTTCTTTGCTGAATAATCGCTTGAGCAATCCTTTGGCTATATCTTTCTTCTCCGTATTCTCTAAATATCCTTATTAACTCTTCTAATGACCAGTAATTTATGATTTCCTGAGCAGTTAAATCATTAAAAGCGTAATTCATTAATAATGGCTCGTCTTTTTTAAAACTAAATCCTCTCTTGCTTTCATCTATCTGCCAGGAAGAAATTCCTAAATCAATTAAAATCCCATTAACTTGATAAAATCCGTATTCTTCAGCAACCTGCTTTAAAAAAATGAAATTACTATTAACTAGATCAATATTTTCAGCATAACGAAAACTAATTAACTGATCCTTTTGTTTTTCATAAACTTCTTGATCAGCTTCTAGGGCAAGAATTTTTCCTGAGGGAACAATTTTCTCTAAAATACCAAAAGCATGTCCGCCAAAACCAAAAGTAGAATCAATATATTTCTGACCCGGTTTAGGATCAAAGAAATCTAATATTTCTTTTTTAAGAACCGGCTGATGTTCCATATTTTTATTTAAATGCCCAGTTCATTCATCTTCTCCGCAATATCTTCTGCCTGTCTAGTAGTTTGTTCCTCATATTTATTCCATTTTTCTTCATCCCAAATTTCAATTCTGTTATAAAGTCCGGCTACAATCGCTTTCTTATTTAAACTGGCATATTTTTTTAAATAATCCGGCAATAAAATTCTTCCTAAATTATCTATTTGCACATCCATAGCTCCGGCTAGCATCAATCGCGCAAAAGCTCGTGAATCCGCTCTAGAAATTGGAAGCTGAGCTAATTTCTGAGCTAGTTTTTCCCATTCTTTTTGAGAATATAAATACAAACAATTATCAAGTCCGCGCGTTAAAACTGCATGCTTGCCTAAATCTTTCCTAAATTTAATTGGGATTGATAATCTTTTTTTAGCGTCAATTGTATGCGCATATTCTCCAATAAACATAAATTCAATTAATAAAAGTTATCCACAGAAATCAAGCTTTATCCCCACTTTTATCCACAATTTTCTACTTAGTATGTATTATATTCCACTAAACCATCCTTGTCAAACACTTGGTTAATAATTTTCAAACAATTAAAAAATGGCTTATTTAAGCCATTGATTAAATTAAGTTAAATTAATTATCAAAACTTATCCCCAAGAAAAATAAAAAGGCAGGTTTTTAAAGCCTGCCTAAGGATATTTAATAAATAATCGGTCCGGAATAAAAATAATACGGAAAATAATATGGCCAAGGATCATAATAGTAATAATAGCATGGATTACTATAATAATCCGGCGGACAATAACCAATGCAACCAAACAAGAACAAAAACAAAACCCCTAAAAAAATAATCCTCTTCATTTTTCACCTCCAAGAAAATTGTTAAACAACTAAAATACTAATTAAAAATAAACAACAAAATAAAGTTACGCTAAATCCAGGAATAAATGAATATTTTTTCTTATTATGCCAAAAATTATGAAATTTAGTTAATCGCTCTAAAAAACTAAAATTAAATCCTAAATATAAAAACTGGAATAAATCAGGTAAAAGAGCAAAAAATATTCCGATTATTAAATACCAATTAATTTCTTCAACTATTAACCAAACTAAACTCAAACCAATCAAAATATCTAAACCAATCTTAGCCATATCTTTAATTTTTCCAGGATTAATTTCAGTTAAATAATCCCAATGCGGCAATGAATCTAGAAAATAATGACTAGCTAATCCCAAACCAGCAATTAACCAAATATTCTTTATTTCTGAACCAATGACTGCGCCAGCTAAAATATGAGGCGTTAAAACCATTATTAAATCTTTAATTTATTAATTAATTTCTCGTGCGGCTTTTCTAAAATATCCCTTAAAAAACGATCAAACATATCATAACGATATTTAAAATCTTCAGTTGATAAAACTACATAATCAATTTCTTTTCCTGCTTCAGCTTCTAAATCCTTAAAAAAACTTGTTGTTTTCTTTTGGTTAAGCCCATCGCCAACAATCAATATATCTACCCGAGAAGTTTCTAAATCCATAAAAATACCTGAAAGCACAGCTAAATTTACTCTTCCCAATCCTCTAATTCTCTGAAGTATTTTCCTTTTAGAGGCCGGGCTTGATTTTAAAACCAAGGTTTTTAATTCATTATAAAAATCAAATTCAGGATTAGCTTTATAAAACTTCTTATTCTTAATTGTCTTCCCGCTTACTAATTTAATATTTTCAAGCTTTCTCATTTCACGCTGACAAACTTTTGAATCTGCCTTAATCCTTTTAGCGATTTCTTGCATTAAAAATGATTTATCAGGATTACGAAAAAAAAGCTTTAATAATTTTACTTTTACCGGAGAATCAAAAAGCTGCTCTAAAATTTGTTTGCTCATAAAAATGCGGCCTCCCCCGATGCCAATTAAATTTAAAATTATTATATAACTAAAAAGACTGCCTTTCAAGAGGCAGTCTTCTTAATCATCAAATCTAAAATAAGATTATTTCAATTCTACTCCGGCTCCGGCTTCTTCTAATTTCTTTTTCATTTCCTCAGCTTCTTCACGCTTAACTTCTTCTTTAATCACATTTGGAGCTCCGTCAACCAAATCTTTAGCTTCTTTAAGCCCAAGCCCGGTAATCTCTTTAACTACTTTAACTACTCCTATTTTTTGATCTCCTGCGCTGGTTAATTCAAGATTAACAGTGCTCTTTTCTTCTCCTTCAGCGCTAGCTTCTCCGCCTGCAGCGCCTCCAGCTGGAGCAGCTGCCATTGGAACTGCGCTAACTCCAAACTTTTCTTCTAGCACTTTGACTAATTCAGCTAAATCCATAACGCTTAATTCTTCAATTTGTTTTACCAAATCCTTAAATTTTTTAGGAATTTCAACTTCTTGCTTTTCTTCAGTTACTGCTTCTTTAGTTGAATCCTCTGTTTTTTGTTCTTTTTTTTCTTCAGCCATAAATTTTTTTAAAACTTAAAACAAAAACTAAATCTTGCCAAAAAGGGAAAATTAAGCTTTTTGTTTTAAATTGGTTAAAATATATACTAGTTTATTTAAATTCCCTTGCAAAGTGTTTGTTAAACCATACAAAGGAGATGAAATACTTCCCAATAACTTTACTAAAAGCTCTTGCTTGGAAGGAAGCTGAGCTAATGAAATAATTGCTTCTTTCCCTAAATAATCATTTTGAATAATTCCAGCAACAATTTCTGAATTTTCTTTTTCTTTAGCAAATTCATAAAGAATTTTAGCTGGAATAATTTCATCCTGATAACCAATAACAATTGCTATTTGTCCCGGCATAGCTTTAATTGAATCAGCTGTTAAACCAGCTTTTTGAATGGCTAAATCAATTAAAGTTTTTCTAACCACCCTGCATTCAATTTCAGCTTCTCTTAATTTACTTCTTAGCTCTTCAAACTCGCCTACTTTTAATCCAGTATAGTCAAAAAAGACTACTCCTTTATGCTGAGAAAGTTTATCTGCTAAATCTTGAATAATTTCTTTTTTTTGTTGCTTGGTAATCATAAAAAAATTCCGCCATAGATGCGGAAACTTCCGAAAAAATCGGATAATCGCCTCAATAGGACTTATTAAGATTTCTCCTCTGCCTATTATCTATGACTAATTATAGGTTATTAAATCTTTTAATTCTTGTCAAGCCCTTATCTTATATATCTATTCTTATTCGCTTCATGCTCTTGAGCAGTCCGGCTAAAAATAGTTTGTCCGCTCGGAGTTGACATAAAAAAATAATAATCTGTCCAAATTGGATAAACTGCTGCTTTGATTGAAGCTAGCCCTGGATTATTAATCGGTCCGGGAGGCAAGCCAATATATTGATAGGTATTATAAGGAGAATCTATCTTAGTATCACTAATTGAATAAATTCTTTTATTCTCTCCCAAAGCATAAGCCAAAGTAGCGCAAGATTGCAATGGATAATTATCATTTATCCGCTGCCAAAAAATACCTGAAACAATCCTTTTTTCATAATAGCTTGGCACTTCCTTCTCTATAATTGAAGCCATAGTAATAATCTGCTCAACTGTTTTGCCTTGCTTCTGAATTGCTAAAGTTAATTCAGCATCTAATTTAGCTTCAAAATTTCCCATCATCCGAGCAATCATTTCGGATAATTTTTCGTTGCGTTGGAAAATATATGTATCAGGAAACAAATATCCTTCCAATTCTTTTTTTTGACTTAATTCTCCGGCTTGAATTAGTTTTTTTTCAGCTAATAAATTATCTATTTGTTTTAAAGTAGAACCTTCTGGAATCGTAATTCTAACTTGATCCGGCCTAACTTCTCCTTTAACTATTTTTCTAGAAATCTCAGGAATTCCCATCCAAGAAGCAAGTTGATATTCTCCAGCTTGCATTTGCGCTGCCCACCCTTTATAGCTTACATACAGAATAAACCAATATTTACTGCGAATTAATTCTGCTTTTTCTAAATTTTCCGCTATTTGAGCAAGCCCTTGTCCTTGTTGAACTTTGAAAATTTCTATTTCCCCATTTTCAGATACAGGCACATGAGTTTGATAATCAATATATGCGTAACTTCCTAGGATAATAAAAAAAAATGCCGTAAAGCCAAGGATGCTAAAAAATCTAAGTTTATTTACAATCATTATTTTCTTCATTTTTCAACTAAAGGAACAAAAGCAAATCCAGGAAATTCCTTTGTTTTAAATTCTTGTTTATTTTTTTTAAGATAAAGCCAAATACTGTTTTTAATTGGTAAAACCAATCGTCCATTTTCTTTCAATTGTTTTTTCCAAGCCAAAGGAACTTTATCTGCTGCCGCAGCTGCTACAATCTTATCAAAAGGAGCTTTGTCAGGCAGTCCTCTACTTCCGTCTCCGCAAATAAATTCTATATTCCTAAAATCATATTTATCTGTATTTTCCCGGCCAAATTCTTTTAATTCCCTAATTGTTTCAATTGCGTAAACAAATCCTTTTTCTCCGACTAATTCAGCTAACAAGGCGCTTTGCCAGCCAGAACCAGAGCCAATGTCTAAAACTTTATCTCCTGGCTTAGGCTGAAGCAATTCTAGCATAAAGGCTACGGTTAACGGTTGAGATATAGTTTGATTAAATCCAATTGATATTGGCGCGTTATACTGATTAACGAATTCTTCTCCTTTTTCTTGAACTATTTCTTCAGGTGCAAAATCCGCCCGCTTAATTTTATTAAAAGCATTAATAATACTAGGAGTTTTTAAATAGTCCTGCCTAATTAACTGTTCAATCAAATCCATATTTAATAATCCCGTTTAATAATATAGTCCGCAAAATCCAAAAGAAATTTCTTCTGCTTTGCCGGTCCCTTAATCTTCTTAATAGACTGCTTAGCCTGCAAAATATAGAATTCAGCCTTTTGCTGGCAATATTCCAATGCTCCACTTTGCCAAATTATTTTCCTGATTCCTTCTATTTCAGTCTTAGTCAGCCGGCTTTTGCCTAAACATTTTTTAAGTTTTTGCCTGTCTTTTAGCTGAACAGTTCTTAATGCCCGAAAAATCAAAAGATTAGGCTGATTCTCTATAATATCCGAACCTACTGGCTTGCCTAACTTTTCTTCAGAACCAAACACTCCTAAAATATCATCGCGCAACTGAAAAGCAATTCCTAATGATAAGCCAAGCTTTTCTAGCTGGTCTAGAAATCCTTGTTTCGCTTTAGCCAAGACTGCTCCTATTTGCAAAGGGGCAATAATTGTATAAAAAGCCGTTTTATTAATTAATACCTGCATAATCTCTTTTTCGGTCCTTTTGGAATTTTGCTTAAGGGATAATTCCAGCATCTCCCCTTGGCAAGTCCGAACCACTGTCCAATTCAAAATACCTAAAGCTCTAACAATCTCTTTTGATGGAAATCTGCTTTCTATCAATGCCTGGTATCCCAAAGCCGCATTAATATCTCCAGCCACTAAAGCCAGAGAAATCCCAGTATGGAGATCGTCTATCCTCTTCTGATAATACTTATACAAAGATAATTCACCTCGCCTTAGTTCATCTTCATCAATGATATCATCATGAATTAAAAAATAGTTATGGATTAGCTCTATGCTTAAACTAGCCCTAATAATTTCTTTTTTGCGCTTGCCGCCAGCTAAATAATATCCTGTTAAAATTAAAACGGGACGCAGCCTTTTGCCGCCAGCCAGATTATTTTTTTTCAAGGTTTGAATTACTTGCCTAGCCTGCTTAAAATCTGAACTTTTTTTTGCTAAAAGAGAATTAAAAAACTCTTCCAGCTGATTATTAATCTGTTTTTGATAACAAGAAAAAATATTTAAAAAGTCTTTATTTTGAGAATTATCCATTATTATTTTCCTAATCTTCTTTCTCTTCTTTGATATTCCTGAATCGCTTGAATAAATTCTTTTTTGCCAAAATCAGGATAATATCCTTTGGGAAAATATAATTGGGAATTAGAACAATTCCACATCATGAATCCGGCTGAATTATGCGGATCATTCTGACTACCGGTTCTGATTAATAAATCAACTGGCGGCAAAAAACCGCTCCATAAATGTTTTCTTAACAGATCTTCAGTAACTTTAATTATTTTTTTACCTTTTGCCTGTTTAGCTATCCTCTTAATCGCTTCCAGCATTTCATCTTGCCCATCATAGCCAATCATAAAATTAAGCCAGCGCTCTTGATGATTTTGAGTCGCTTGAATTAAATCTTGAGCTGCTTTAATTCCAGATTTAGACAATAATTCTTTCCAGCAGCCTAAAACACTAACTTTAATCTGATGCTTATAAATTTCTTTATTATTTAACAATTCTTTAAAATATTTTTCGTAGATTTTAAATAAATTATTAATTTCTGTTTTAGCTCGCTTAGTTAAATTGCCATAAGATCCTCCCCACAAAGTCAAACACTCTAAGCCAGCATCAAAAGCAACTTGAACCTGTTCTTTGGTTTTTTCCGCTCCTTTCCAATGTCCTTGCAAAGCTGGCAACCCTCTTTTTTTTGCCCAGCGGCGATTCCCATCCGGCACAATCGCTACATGTTTAGGTAAATTTTCCTTATTTGTTTTTTTCATATAATCTCTTTTTTGCTTATGATAAGATATATCTTATCATAAAAATTCAATAATTTACAAGCATAAATAAAAAGATCAGTCTCTGTTGGGACTGATCTTTCTCGGAAAACTCTTGCTCCCTATTCTTAAAAGCTTCTAAGTCTGAGTACCTGACTGGGGAGGAAACCAGACCAGCTACTCAGGCCCAGAAGCTTTAAACAATATCAATCTTATCAATTCCAAGATTATTGTCAAGCCTAAAAGAAAATAAAAAATATAAGCTGTCAAATTATAAAACGCAAATTTAAAGCCCTTGGGGTTTATCCAAGGGCGCTAATATTTGTTTCCATAATCACATCTCCTTCATCTCTCTTAAAAAATCAACACTAATTAGATTAATAAAAGCCAGAATCGCAATAGCTGCTAAAGCTACATTGCTAAGAGCAGGAATGATTTTAGCTTTATCCGGCAAGCCAAAGAACAAAAAAATAATAATTAGAATAATTGATAGGATAAAACCGCTCCAGCCAAACGGACGCACATTATAACCAAACAATAAGCAAAGGCTATATAATGAAGAATTAAAAATCAATAAAAAAATCAATAAAGCCGTTAAATTTTCTAAAGGATTCTGAAAAATTTGTTCAGTTAAAATAAAATCTCTAAATAACCAAATTAATCCCCCGGCAACAAACAAGCCGAATAAACCCATCCCGCAAAAATGCCTATCAAATAAAATTAATCTAAGCTTGCCTGGTTGATAATCTCTCATTTTTACCTCCTTCCAAAATAAATTGTTAAAGGGCTGAATTAAAAAACTGCCTAATTTACCGGAATTGGATTATCTTTAATCTGATTTTGAGAAACTTTTTTTTCAATACAATCTTTTCCTGCTTGATGAGGCCAATTTCTATAATATAAATCTCTATCAGAACTATTTTCTAAATTAGAAGTTCTGAATTCAGCGCAAAGCTGATATTCATCTTCGGATAAAATTTTATATTCATAAATTTGATTAGTAACCGGATCTTGTAAATCTTGCTGAGTTATAAAAACAACTTCATCTTTTAATTCTTGCAAAGTCTCCGGCAAGCTGGAATTTATTCGATAAAATTCATTAATGCCATCTTCTAAAGTTATAGCATCATTAACGATTTCAGCATCCAATTTTTGATTTCTAACTTGGCTTGGCGATTCAACTAAAAATAATCCAAAAATGAAAGCAGCTAAAGCAATAATCAGAGAAACTATAAAATACAAACGAATTCTTTTATCTTTAACTCCAACTACTCGCTCTCGCTTAATATCGTAAAAATAAAAGCTAAAACCAAGTCCAGCAATGCCAATCGCAGTTATTGCCTTAAGAATAAATTTGGTTGTTAATTCACCTGATAAATAATTATTCACCAAACCAATAAACCAACCCAGCATAATTACTGAAGAAACTAATAAGATAAAATAAGTTAACCATTTGCGCACTCCAGAATCAGATGCTAATTTGCCTTGAAAAAGATTTTTGTAAATCTGACGAGTAGTAATAAAGAAGACCGGACCAGCTACAATTAAAGCAGAAATAGCAAAACGAAGCTGACTAGAAGAAAAAGCGCTTCTTAATTGATTAAGCGCGTCAGGCACATACTTATTAATTATCTGAAAAATAATCATGCCGACTGACAAACCGGTAAAAATTAAAGCAGCTAAAGAAAGCATGTATAAAAAAGCAAATTTAGCTGAATGTTCTTGATTATTTTGATTCATATGTTTATAAAATTAATAATTAAGAATATTATAACAAAAAAATCCCCCAAAGAAAACCTTTTTAAACTAGAGAACGTTCCTTAGAAGGTATTTGAGGATTGTCATCGCAGACTTAGAGGACGCTCCTTAAAAGATATGTTCTTTGTACTCAAAGGACGTATCTTTTAAAGAGTGTCCTCGATAAGCTGTCAAAGATAAGCTTTTATTTGAGAGTTGTCCTTTTTTGCAAAGACGGTTTTTTCTAATATGCGCGCATTACCAGATTAGCTTGACTTTAAATTTGAAAAGCGTATAATGATGATTGTAAGATTCTCGTTAGTTTTCTATCTCCTTATGCTTTTGTGTAAGACCGAGCATAGAGCTATTTTGAGAAAAAGTCGGCTTACGTATAAAAAAATAAGGAGAACATATGAGTAAGAAATTATATGTTGGCAATTTGTCTTATGACACCTCCGAAGATTCTTTATCCCAGGCTTTTGGCCAGGCAGGAACCGTTGAATCAGCTAATGTTATTACTGATAAAATGACCGGCCGCTCAAAAGGATTTGGCTTTGTAGAAATGTCTTCTGAAGAAGAAGCTCAAAAAGCTAAAGAAATGTGGGATGGCAAAGAATTCGAAGGACGCACTCTTAAAGTGGACGAAGCTCGCCCACAAAGAGAGCAATAAAATTGCTAACCAACGAAAATAAAAACAGCCCCTATTAAGGGGTTGTTTTTTATTTAAGCAGAGACGGCTAGACGACGTCAGAACCAGTTTAAAAAAGACAATCAACCTAACTCCTTTAATTAATTACTAATATTAATATTTACAATTAACAAATATATAATTTAAAGATTCTTTAGCCGACTTTGCATTATCAAGACGAGTCTTTACAATATCACTTATATCTGCATCTATTTGATTAATATTTATATTATTTATTGCTTCAGTCATATTATTAATTATTTCTAAACCATGAATTAACCCAAGATAATGCTCAATACAATCCCTTGAATAAATTTTATTAATCTCACTCCAATTTTGACGATATCCAATAACAGACAAATACTCCCAATATAACCATTCTTTATGACTTTCGCCTTTAATTATGTCATTCAAAACTTTATTGTTAATTTTATTCTCTGCAGATAAGACATCCAAAGCATTATTTCTTTTTTCACTAAGGTTAAAAGAAAATACAACAACACTGAAAAGAGCTGAAAGAATAATTAATACAGAAAATATATCTTTATGTTTTTTTACCAATATTTTGGTCTCATTAAAATAAAAAATAAGAATTCCTATAAAATAAAATAAACTTAAAATACTAATATTTAAGAATAAAGCAGGATTATCAACTATTAATAGCAAAACTTTTGCTCCTATTAAAAAAGTAAATATTATTAATCCTACCAGTTTTAAAAAATGCTTAGTTATTTTTTTAAACATATTTTCTAAAATGTCCCTACCCCAGGTAAATTTAAACGCCCTTTTAAATATAACTACTTATCTCTAGCAATTAATATAAAAATAGAAATCGAGTGCATACTATGCACCAAGTATATAACTTTATGATTTTATTTTTAGGGAATAGCCCCATTAAGAAAGGCAATACAATCATAGATCTCTCTTACTCGACAGAATAACTTTCAAAGCTTTGATCCAATCAAGGGTTTGCTTGTCCCAGAATTAGTTTTGAGTCAAGTTAGATAATTATTAACACTTATATAATATTACTTCGGCTTACCGTTTTGATTCAGCACACTATCTTTTAAATTGTCAAAAATGTCTTTCCCAATCTTTGCAATTTCATCAATAATATCTAAATCCCTAATGTCGTCTGAGTCAAGCTTAAGAATATCATAATTTAAAAAAAGAGGATTAATTGCAGGAATTACAATATAATGTCCAAAATCAAAATTTCTAATAAAGCCAGCCTTTGTCCATCCTTTACTTAAATCATAATCATACTCTCCAGTTTTCTTATCTGAATTAAAAGCGGCTGTCTCAATTTGTGCATGCACCGCACTAGAAAACCCCTCACTCAATAATTTACTATTTTGGACATATTTTTTCAAAGTATCTTCATTCCATAATATCTTTTTAAGAATAGCTTCTTTTTCTTTTCTCCATTTTGGTAAAAGAATATTAGGAAGAGTTATTATTTTTTTAGCAAAAAAAGAATTAATATATCTATGCTTTTCTGGTAAAACAGAAATAAAAAGAGCCACTTCACCTAACTCTTGAATTATCCTTTTATGCGTAAAGGGAGCACTTAAATCGCCAAATAACCAGTGATTGATTGCTAGATAAGCATGGGTTATGCACCCACCTTGAAGATAATATATTGCCAACTTTTTATCTTCATTTTTTAGATCTACTTGAGACCTCAATTTATCATGAATTTTTGAAGCAATACTCAAAGCTTTAAAATAGGTTTTATCAAAGATTTTTATTTTTTTGACCATTTTATACAAAAGTGCCCCTCGATTATCAATTATTTCCCGATATTTAACCACTCCAACAATTGTAATAACACTAACAGAATATGATTAATAAAATAATTGCGATTATTCCTAAAATTATCCAAGTAACATTTATAATTATTTTTTATTCGGAAAGGTATCCACTATGATATCATAAGTATGATTTTTTACCGGTTGCCTTTTGCTCGATTATGAGTCTTGCACAACATCTGACAATTCTTAGCATTTGTTGCGCCCCCCCTACTCCAAGCAGATACATGATCTGCTTCCATTTCGCCAAAATTCCAAATCTTAGTCTTATTTGCATCATGTCCAACAGCACAAAGCGGACAGTTTGATTTTTCTTTAGCTTTCGCCTCTTTGGTTTGTTTTGCGTAAACAGATCTCTTGATCGCCTCATCAAAAACGCGTACATCAAGAAGTTTTGTATCTACTGAACCACCGAGAATAAACTCAAAGATGCCTTTGCGGTTTTTGACATACGGATCAGCATAAAGCTTATGCACTTCATCCGACACTTTCTTAGGATCATAAGATTTTTTTCGATATGTCTCGTATAATCGCCCCCATTCAAGCCCGCGCATTTCATTCTCGACATCAATAAACACACTGGAAACCCAATCAATGACATTATTAAAATATGTCTTTAGCTCAGTAATATTTTTATCATAACGATGACGACTCATATAATCGCCTATGTTTCCTTTGCTCACCCAATCAAGTGCTCGTTCTAAAAAATCTTGTCGATTTGCGCTGCCTTTTATATACGCGCTCCACTTCTGAATATTGGCATTTTGGCTATTACTAAACTCTTCTTTGGCAAGTGTTACAAATGGTCCTGAATAAACAGCATTTAACAATTCTTGATCATTAAGTGGAACCCCCGCAATATTAACCGTCTTAAACCACTCTTTTATCTCACTCTCGGTTCCTTCACATTCGTAAATGAGAAGTTTCGTCTCCAAAATCTTGGCTTGTATGTCTTTTGCCATGCCACCAAAATATTGCTCCATCCCGTTTTCATCTTTGATAGCAAATTTATCAGTTATGAACCGCCCAAGGCTCGTGATGCGCTGTTGACCATCCAATACTTCAAATTTATCGTTAGAAACTTTATTGAAATAAATCAATCCTATCGGATATTTTTTCAAAATTGAATCAATAACAACGATCTCTCTTTTCCCGCCATCAGAGGCATAGATATAGTTTCGCTGATACTCCGGCTGAATGGTGAGTTTGCCAGACAAGCCAAACAGACCCTTACCTTCAAGTTCATTATAAACAAATCCATCGCAGATTTCCTTAACAGTTATATCGGTTTTGAGTGTTGTTTCCATATTATTTTTTCTTGTGTTTGATAAAAATTCTTTTATAGGCCTCTTTCCCATTTAAATAAGAACCTTTGCCATATATTCTATTCGGGTCCTGGCCTACTCCACGATTTGAGCCCAAAATTTCAAATTGATCGGGGTTATAACTATCTAAAAAACTAACTGGTACGCCCATCACGCCTTTATAGTCACTAGGAATGTTTTTAACTAATGGGACCTCTATCGCATCGTAGTTATCGTATTTTTCAAAAGGTTTTTTTGTTGTAAACTTTATCACTTCTTTTTCGGTCATGAGCTGAAGTGGTTCATGACGTCGACCATGATCAAGATTAGTAAACCAACGAATACCTTGCACTCGTGTAATATAAACTTTTTTGCCACTTTCATTTGTCTTGATCTCACGGACTTGCTCCAAATTGGCAATTTTTTCTGGTATCTCAAAAAACATCGCACCAGCATTGACTTTGTAATTATTGCCTAGCCAAACTTTATTGTCTCTAAGTAATGGAAAGACTTCTTTGTAAGTAATTGCGTTCATGCTACCAATGATCAAAAACCTTTTATCATAATCAATAAGTTGTTTTATGTACTCACGAAATAGGCTAAATGGCGGATTTGTTATCACAATATCAGCTTGTTTAAGCAAATCAGTAGATTCCTCACTACGAAAATCACCATCGCCATTTAGTGGCGCCCATTCATTATGTTTATTTTCTTTTAACTGTTTAGCAACGTCCTTCAAATTAAACTCGCCATCACCGTCTATATCGTGCACCTCATTTATGATAAATTTATTAGCGGTTATCTTAGGACGACCTTTTGATTTTGGAATAGTTTTATCATTACCGAATAAACTTAATTGTGTGTTAGCTACGGGTGAAGGTTTATAGCTTGTGGTAATAAGTCTTTTTAATCCAAGTTTGTTGAAATTAAGCACGAAATAGCGAAAAAAATTACTTTCGTACGGGTCATCACAGTTGCAATATACTACCTTGTTGCGAAATACATCAGGATTATATTCCAAATACGCCGCGATCTCTTTCTGAATATCGCTGTACTGAGTATAAAACTCATCATTTTTTACTTTTTTTGCGTTTGTAAGATATGTATTTGCCATAACTATTTCTGTATTAAATCATCGAGCAAAGCACCAAGAGCGTCAGTGATTTTTTTGCTGCATCAATAGTTAGATTGGATGTTGCTCTTGCTATACCAAACCAAATTTTGTTTTTATTTTTCATATTATTTTAAATTTTTATAAAAGCTATCTATTCTTTTAAATCTTAGACTTTTCTAATCTTAATTGCCATATTTGTTATTAATCTTGTGGAGAGTTATCTCGATAATTATTTAGTTTATTAAGACAAGAATCTATACATCCTTTATGCTTATTAGATTCTTTCGATTCAACCTCTTCAAGGCACAAAGCTTCGCAAACTTCAACATCTTCTTTATGTTGACACCATTTAGAGTCTGTATTCATTTTTAATTCGCACCACCAAGAACTTATGCCCCCTAAGAAAAAATAGTCTAAGAACCATATTATACCTGCTGCTATCAAAATAAAGATTATTGCAAAAATTATTATTTTATTTATCATATTATTTTCTAAATTTAATAATTAAACTTACAAAGAAAAACGCTGTTATAATGTCAATATCAATAAAACCCCAAACTGTTTTATCATATAAATAAATAGGAATAATAATATTAAAAAAAATTGCAATTACTATTAATCCCCAAAACCAAAAGCCTGTTTTATTAATTATCTCGTAAAGAAAATATGCGTAATATATAGCCACTCCGGTAATAATTATTCTAAGTAAAGTAGAATATCCATATGGCCAATCTAAAAAAGTCAACAACAACATAATCGAGGCTATAATCGCTGGAAATTTAATAAATTTTATATCTTTATTTTTATTTTCCATATTCATCGACATAAGTTTGTATCATAAACTATAATTCCTATCAATAACCAACTGCTTTGACACCATATTCTGCTTGAGCATTGGTAAATCCATCATATTTTAATTGTTCAATCAATTCTAAACGTGAAAATGCCGAATAATTTAAGTAATCCTCAGCTGTTAATGCTGCTTGTTCATTCCAATCAGCTCCACAATTATCTACTCCATACACAGCTTCTTTGTGCGTATATCCTTCATACTCTAATTGCTCAACTAAGCTATTATAAGAAAAAGATGAATAGCCTAGATAATCTAA
Organism: uncultured Candidatus Saccharibacteria bacterium; assembly: GCA_964544485.1. Taxonomy (GTDB): domain Bacteria; phylum Patescibacteriota; class Minisyncoccia; order Portnoybacterales; family UBA2143; genus CAZJBH01. The sequence goes on along the minus strand of CAZJBH010000006.1, from coordinate 438 downwards.
CGCGCTTCTCAATGCATTCTTTTCGCCTAATGTTGTCTCAGGTTCTGGCTCTGGTTCTGGCTCTGGTTCTGGCTCTGGTTCTGGCTCTGGTTCTGGCTCTGGCTCTGGTTCTGGCTCTGGTTCAGACATTTGCTCTTGTTGTGTCTCCTCTTTTCCCGTCGGCTCTTTTATCTCCTCTTTTTGTGTTGTCTCTTTTGATTGTATTGATTGCTCTCCCTTTTCTTTCTGCTCTGTAGCTATGCCAAACAAAATAAAAAATACAATAAACGCCCCGCCAAAAATTAAACCTATTTTTTTCCTTGTAATTTTCCCCTTAATAAGACGACTGAAAAAAGATGGCTTAATAAGTCCACAAACCAAAGCCCCCAATGATATAAGTATTAAAGCTAAAAATAAATTATCCATATTTTTAATTTTTTATTTTTTTTAAAACTATTC
>CAZJBH010000005.1:0-27814 GCA_964544485.1 uncultured Candidatus Saccharibacteria bacterium | reverse complement strand
TAAGCCGCAGTTTTTCATTAGAACTTCTGATGTAACCGGAGAAGTAACTTTGCCAAAAGACACTGAAATGGTAATGCCTGGTGATACAGTTAATTTAAGCGTTAAATTAATGGCTCCAGTCGCATTAGAAGAGAAGCAGCGTTTTGCCCTTCGTGAAGGCGGTAAGACGGTTGGCGCCGGCGTAGTAACTAAGATTAGTAAATAATGATTTAATTAGCGCGCAAATCCCTGTTGATCAAATTTATTAACAGGGATTTGTTTCCTTGAAATAAATTTTTAAGAGCGAAGTTTTCGTTTAAATTTACAGAAAAAGATGGCACCTAAAAAAGAAAAAGAAATAAAACAGAAAATTAGAATAAAAATTAAGGCATATGATCATAAATTGATTGATCAGTCAGTCAAACAGATCATAGATAGCATTAATCGTTACGAAGTTAATATTCGCGGACCAGTTCCGCTTCCGACCGAGATTCGCAAATATACAGTTAATCGGTCTACTTTTGTGCATAAAACTTCGCGGGAGCAGTATGAAATGAGGGTTCATAAGCGTTTAATAGATATTATTAATCCGGATCCTAAAATCATAGATGCTTTAACCGGTTTAAATTTGCCAGCCGGAGTTGATATTGAAATCAAAATGAGTTAATTTTTAACTAACGTTAATAATGTTATCAAAGAGCAGATAATTAGATTAAATTGAGCGGCAGCAATCAACGGGATAAAACCGGGTATGGTGCCCGGTTGTTTTATTTCCTATCTAAGACATATGAAATTTATTTTAGCAAAAAAAATAGGCATGACTCAGAAATTTGATGAACAAGGCCGGGTAATTCCGGTAACTTTGGTTGAGGCTGGCCCATGTTGGGTGACTCAGGCGCGGAATCAAGAAAAAGACGGATATCAAGCAGTTCAGCTTGGCTTTGAAGAAGTTAAGGAAAAGAAAATTAATCGAGCTCAGCGCGGTCAATTTAAGAAAAATAAGCTGGATAAATGTTTTCGTTATTTAAATGAATTTAAAAATCAAGAATCTCAATTAGGCGAACAAATTAATGTTTCAATATTTATTCCAGGAGAAAAAATTGCGGTTTCTGGATTGACTAAAGGGAGAGGATTTCAAGGCGTAGTTAAAAGGCATGGTTTTGCCGGAGGTCCGGCCAGTCATGGGGGTCGTCATAATTTAAGGACTCCTGGATCAATTGGTTCAGCTTTTCCGGAAAGAGTTGTCAAAGGAAGAAAGATGGCTGGGCATATGGGAACAGAAAAAATTAGAGTTAAAAATTTAACTGTTGTTGATGTAGATGAGGAAAATAATATTTTAGCGCTTAAAGGAGCAGTCCCGGGCAGAAAAGGAACTTTATTAAAAATCATTACGACTAAAGAAATTACCCAGGTTAAAGAAGAGGAACAAGAAAAGTTAGAAGAAGTTACCCGTAAAAAACAAGAAGATTAATATGAAAATTGATAGTTACAATCAAAAAGGAGAAGCGATTGGAAAGGTTGAATTGCCAGCTGAAATTTTTGAATTGGAGATTAATTCTGATTTAATTCATCAGGCAGTAGTTGCTCAACAGGCGAATTCAAGAAAAGTGATTGCTCATACCAAAGATAGGAGTGAACGCAGAGGTGGTGGAGCTAAGCCATGGCGGCAAAAAGGAACCGGCCGGGCCAGGCATGGATCTAATCGTTCGCCGATTTGGCGTAAAGGCGGAGTTGCTTTTGGCCCAACAACTCAACGGAATTATAGCAAGAAAATAAATCAAAAGATGAAACGTAAAGCTCTATTTATGGCTTTATCAAGTAAACTTCAGGATAACCAATTAATTGTTTTAGATAAGCTGGAATTATCTCAGCCAAAAACAAAATTAATGATTCAAGTTTTAAATGATTTAGCTAAGGGATTAAGCCGGGAAATTAAAAGTATTTTAATGATTACGCCGCAAACAGATAAAAACCTTATTCTTGCCAGCAGAAATTTAAATAAAACAAGAATTATTCGAGCAGATAGTTTAAATACTTTGGATATTTTAAAATATAGGGATTTAATTTTATTAAAAGATTCAATCCAGGTGATTAAAGAGACTTATTTAAAGTAAAAATATGGCTTTATTAGATAAATTAAAAAGCAAGTCCAAACAAGCACCTGCTAAAAGCAAGGCAGATTTAGCTAATAAGAAATCAGCTTCGGTTAAAACCAGCAGCGCTAAGGCAAGTACTAATAAGAAAAAACTGGCTTGGGCATACAACCTAATTCAAGAACCGTACATTACTGAAAAAGCGGTTGGCTTGGGCGAAAAAAATAAATATGTTTTTATGGTCAGCCAAAAAGCCAATAAATTGGAAATAAAGAAAGCGATTAAAATTCTTTACGGAGTTGATCCTGAAAAAGTTCATATTCTTAAAGTTCAGCCTAAAAAAAGGAGATTAGGAAGACGCGAAGGATGGCGTAAGGGATTGAAAAAGCCAATTAAAAAAGCGATCGTTACTTTAAAGGCAGAAGATAAAATTGAATTAGTTGCTTAATTATGAAAAAGTATAAACCAACAACTCCGGGCAGGAGAAATATGACTTCAGTTGATTATTCTGGATTAACTAAAAAAAAGCCAGAAGCTTCTTTATTGGTTAAATTAAACAGAAAATCAGGGCGCGGATTTGGCGGAAGAATTACGGTTCGCCATAAAGGCGGAGGACATAAAAGGAAATATCGCTTAATAGATTTTAAAAGGCATGATAAAGAAGGAGTAACTGCTAAGGTAGCAGCGCTTGAATATGATCCTAATCGAACCGCTTTTATTGCTTTGCTCCATTATCAAGATGGAACAAAAAGATATATTCTTGCTCCAGATAAATTAAAAGTTGGCGATAAAGTGATTTGTAAAGAAAAAGCGTCAATTAAAAAAGGGAATCGAATGCAATTAAAAAATATTCCTTTAGGAATGCAGGTATATAATATTGAGCTTCAGCCGCAGCGCGGCGGGCAAATAATTCGTTCTGCTGGCAGTTCAGCTAAGGTAATGGCTCATGAAGGCGGATATACTCATCTTAAGCTCTCTTCTAGCGAAGTGCGCATGGTGCAGGATAAATGTTATGCAAGTATTGGACAATTAAGTAATTTAGAGCATAATATGGTTAATATTGGCAAGGCTGGAAGAAGTCGTTGGATGGGCCGCAGGCCAACTGTTCGCGGATCAGCCATGAATCCGGTTGATCATCCTCATGGAGGAGGAGAAAATCGCCAGCCGGTTGGACTTCGCAAAGGTCCAAAAACTCCTTGGGGCAAATTAGCTTACGGAGTAAAAACCAGAAAGAAAAAGAAACAAAGCAACCGTTTAATTTTAAAACGCAGAACTAAAAAGAAAAAACGTAAATAAATTTATGTCTAGAAGTTTAAAAAAGGGTCCTTATGTTGATCCAAAATTATTAAAAAAAATAGAGAAAATAAAGCCGGATGATAAAACAGTTATTAAGACTTGGGCGCGAGCTTGCACGATTGCTCCGGAAATGGTTGGTTTTACCTTTGGGGTTCATAATGGAAAAGAGCATATAGAAGTTTTAATAACTGAAGATATGGTTGGCCATAAATTAGGCGAATTTGCTTCAACTAGGAAATTTATCCGCCATGGCGGAAAAATGCAGAAAGAACAGGAAACAGCCGCTAAAAGGAAATAATTTAATATGAATATATTAGCTAAAGCAAAATTAAATCATTTAAGATTAGCCCCTCGAAAAGTTAGATTAGTAACTAACTTGATTTCAGGTATGGAAGTTGCTAAAGCAGAATTACAGTTAAGGTTTTTAAATAAGCGGGCAGCTCGTTCAGTGCTTAAACTCTTGCAGTCTGCTTCCGCAAATGCTAAAAGTAATTATGGGCTTGAAAAGCAAGATTTAGTGATAAAGCAAATTTTCGTTAATCAAGGGCCGACTCTAAAAAGATGGATGCCGCGGGCAATGGGCCGGGCTACTCCGATTATGAAAAGAACAAGTCATATTGAATTAGGATTAGAGGCAAAGCCAGGAGTAAAAGTAAAGAAGATTAATTCTCAAGAAAAAGATAATTCTAAATCTCAGCCAGAAGTTAAAAAACAGGATTTGCAGCCAATTCAGAATGAAGGGTCTTCAATCAAGGAAAAAGATCAAGAAAAACCAACCGGAAAGATAAAGCCAGAAAGGCCGTATCATACAACTCCGGAAGCTAAGAAGAGATTTTTCAGCCGGCAAACTCCTAATCAAGCTAAAAAAGATTTTAAAAGAAAGACCGGTTAATTAAAAAAAATATTATGGGACATAAAGTTCATCCATACGCTTTTCGAATAGGCAAAATAAGGAATTGGAAGTCGCGCTGGTTTGCCCGAAAAAAATATTCAGCTGTTTTAGCGCAAGATATAAAGTTGCGTGATTTTATTAAACAAAAATTATCCCGCGCTGGCGTTGAATCAATTGAAATAGAAAGAACTGCCAATGCTTTAAGAATTATTGTTAAAAGCGCTCGGCCAGGCTTGGTAATCGGCCGCGGCGGAAGCGGAGTTGAAGAATTAAAAAAAGAAATTCAGAAAATTATTCAAAAGAGCAATCTTCAAGACGCTAAATTAGAAGTTAAGTTAGATATTGAAGAAATTAGGGATCCAAATTCTCGGGCTGCGATTGTGGCTAGCGATATGGCGGCTCAGATTGAAAAAAGAATGCCTTATCGCCGAGTAATGAAGCAGAGCATAGATAAAGTTATGCAAAACCGGGAAGTAAAAGGAGTTCGGGTAATGGTTAAAGGAAGGTTGAATGGAGCAGAGATTGCCCGCAAAGAATGGTTAAAAGAAGGACAAATTCCTTTATCTACTTTTAGAGCTGATATTGACTATAGCCGGGCAACTGCTTACACTACTTACGGCACGATTGGAATTAAGGTTTGGATTTATAAAGGAGAAATTTTTAATTAATTATTATGTTGCAGCCAAACAAAGTAAAACATAGGAAGTGGCAGAAAGGCCGAAGGAGAAGCAAGGGCGTAGCTGTCAGAGGGACTGAAATTTCTTTTGGTTCTTTTGGTTTGAAAGCAGCAGACTATGCCTGGTTAACTGCTCGGCAAATTGAGTCTGCTCGTCGAGTAATGACTAGATGCATGCAAAAAGGCGGCAAGATTTGGATTCGAGTTTTTCCGGATAAGCCAATCACTAGAAAAGGAGTAGAAGTTCCGATGGGCGGAGGGAAAGGAAGTCCTGATCATTTTGTCGCGCCGATAAAACCAGGAAGAATTATCTTTGAGATTGATGGAGTTAAAGAAGAATTAGCCCGGGAAGCAGCCAGGCGAGCCGGACATAAGCTGCCAGTAAAAATTAAATTTATTTCTCGCAAATAATATGAAATTGAAAGAATTAAAACAAAAAACAGATAAAGAACTGCAAGATTTGTTATGGGAAAACAGGGAAAAGCTGGGCAAGCTTAAATTTGATTTATCTTCTAAAAAAATTAAGAATGTAAAACATTTTCGAGAATTAAGAAAAGAAATTGCTCGGATAATTACTCTTTTAAAACAAAGAGCTAAGGTTAAATAATAAATTCATGGTTAAAAAGAATAAAAAACAAGAAAATCAACAGAAACAAGAACAAGCAAGCAGGCCTTGCTTATTAAAGGGCGTGGCTGTTAATAATGCTAAGGATAAAACAGTTAATGTTTTGGTAAACCGATATAAATTTCATCCTAAATATCGAAAAAGGTATAAAGTAAGCAAGAAATATTTAGCTCATGATCAAGAAAATAAGTCGCAAAAAGGAGAAGAATTATTAATTAAAGAAGTTAAGCCAATTAGCAAACGCAAGCAATGGGAAGTTGTTAGAGAGAGTAAATAATTAAAATTATGATACAAGCAGGAACAAAATTAAAAGTAGCTGACAATACTGGCGCAAAATTAATCCAGTGTTTTAAGGTTTTAGGCGGGAGCAGAAGAAGGTATGCTCAAATCGGAGATATTATAGTTGCTTCAGTTAAAGAAGCAGAGCCGCGCAAAACAGTTAAGAAAAAAGATATTGTTAAAGCGGTTGTAGTTCGGCAAAGAAGGCTATATCGGCGTAAAAACGGCTCTTATATCTGTTTTGATGAAAACGCGGCAGTTATTGTTGATGGATATAATCCTAAAGGCGGTCGTATTTTTGGCCCGGTTACCAGAGAATTAAAAGAAAAAGGATTTGATAAAATTGTTTCTTTAGCGCCAGAGGTGCTTTAATTAAAATTATGAAGATAAAAAAAGGAGATACAGTTTTAATAATTGCTGGAAAAGACAAGGGTAAAAAAGGAAAAGTCCTTGATGTTTTTCCGCGCCAAAAAAAGATAGTTGTTGAAGGAGCTAATTTGATTAAAAAGCATCGCCGGCCTAAGAATGAAAAAGAAAAAGGCCAGATTGTGGAAATTACCAAACCATTTGACATATCTAATGTTAAACTAGTATGCTCTAAATGCAATCAAGCTACTAGAGTTGGCTATAAAGTAGTTGATAAAAAAAAGTATCGGGTTTGCAAGAAATGCGGACAGGAGATATAAATAAAATTTTATGATAGATATTAAAGAAAAATATAATCAGGAAGTTGTTCCAGCAATGCAAGAAAAATTTGGATATAAAAATAAACTGGCTGCGCCCAGAATTATTAAAGTGGTTGTTAATACTGGTTTTAATCCGGCGAATAAGGATGAAAACGCGCAAAAAGAATTTTTGCAGCATTTAACTGAAATTACCGGGCAAAAACCAAAAGCTTGCGCTGCTCGCCAATCAGAAGCTGGATTTAAAATAAGGCAAGGCATGGTAATCGGTTATGCAGTAACTTTGCGCCGCCAAAGAATGTATGATTTTTTAAATAGGCTAGTTCATATTGCTCTTCCAAGATCAAGAGATTTTCGGGGATTAAATAAATCAGTTATTGATCAAGCAGGCAATTTAAATATAGGGATTAAAGAGCATATCATTTTTCCTGAGATTTCAGCGGAAAATGCTAGAAATATTTTTGGTTTGCAGATAAGTGTGGCAACTTCAGCTAAAAACGAAACAGAAGGCAGAGAGCTATTTAGTTTATTGGGATTTCCGATTAAAAAATAAATTTATTAATCATGGCAAAAAAGTCAATTATTGCAAAAGCTAATAAAAAACCAAAATTTTCAAGCCGAAGCTTGCGGCGTTGTTTTAGATGCGGAAGGAAAAGAGGGTATTTGCGCGATTTTGGCTTATGCCGGATTTGTTTTAGAGAGTTAGCTAATAAAGGCGAGTTGCCAGGAGTTAAAAAATCTTCTTGGTAATTATTAAATTTATGGATACTATTGCAGACATGTTAATTCGAATAAGAAATGCTCAGGCTGTCGGACACAAGACAGTGGTTTTGCCTTATTCTAAAATAAAGTATAATCTAGCTAAAATTCTTGAAGATAAGCAAATGTTGGAAGAAGTTGAAATTCAAGGCAAAAAAGTTAATAAAATAATTAAAATCGGATTGAAATATAGAAATAATCAGCCAATTATTCACGAACTAAAAAGAATCAGCAAGCTTGGCCAGCGAGTTTATTTCAACAGCAACCAAATTAAGCCAATCAAGCAAGGCTATGGATTTTTAATTATTTCCACTTCTCAGGGATTAATGACCGGAGAAGAGGCTAAAAATAAAGGAATTGGCGGAGAAGTAATTTGCCAAGTTTGGTAATATATTATGAGTCGAATCGGAAAAAAACCAATTATTATTCCTTCAGAGGTTCAAGTTAATTTAACTCAAGATGAGATTACAATTAAGGGGCCAAAAGGGGAGCTGAAACGGGAATTGCCGGATATTTTAAAATTCAAAGAAAAAACTTTAGAAGATAATACTGGAAAAGAAATAATTATCAAGCCTAGAAAAGAATCCAAAAAAGATTATGCTTTATGGGGATTATACCGAAGTTTAATCGCTAATATGATAAACGGAGTAATTAATGGTTTTGAAAAAAAGTTGGAAATTGTCGGAGTTGGTTACCGGGCTGAAGTGCAAGGAGATAAAATAGTTTTAAATATAGGATTTTCTCATCCGGTAGAGATTAAAGCTCCGCAAGGGATTGAGTTTAAAGTAGAAAAAAATTTAATTACTATTTCTGGGATAGATAACCAATTAGTTGGGCAGGTTGCTGCTGAAATTAGGGCAATTCGAAAACCAGAGCCGTACAAAGGTAAAGGAATTAGGTATCAAGGAGAACAGGTTAGAAGAAAAGCCGGTAAAAAGGCAAGTAGCGGAGAATAAAAATTATGTTAAAAAAACAATTAGACAGAAAAAAAAGGCATCATCGAATTAGAGCTAAGATTAACGGAACAAAGCAGCGTCCGCGAGTTTGCATATTCCGTTCTAATAAGCATTTCTATATTCAATTGATTGACGATGAACAAGGGAAAACATTGGCTATGGCAAGCGATTTTGAAATAAAAAATAAAGCTAAATTAACCAAGGTTGAATTAGCTGAAAAGATTGGCCAGAATTTAGCTGAAAAAGCTAAACAGCTTAAAATTCAAGAAGCGGTTTTTGATAAATCCGGATATAAATATCATGGCCAAATAAGCGCTGCAGCCAAAGGTTTGCGCGATGCAGGAATAAAAATATAAATATTATGGATAGAAACAGAGAAAAACAAGAATTTGAACAAAAATTAATTGATGTTGCCCGAGTAGTCCGGGTGGTTGCTGGCGGCCGCCGTTTTAGGTTTAGAGCAAGCGTAGTTATTGGCGATCGGGCTGGCCGAGTTGGCTTAGGAGTTAGCAAGGGGCAGGATGTAAGCATGGCTGTAGAAAAAGCAGTTAAAGACGCTAAAAAGAATTTGATTCGAGTGCCGATTAAAAATGGGACTATTCCTTATGAGGTTTTAGCTAAATATGTGAGCGCAAAAGTTTTGTTAAAGCCGGGAATCAAAGGAAAGGGTATTGTTGCCGGAGGCGCAGTCAGAATTATTTGCGATTTAGCTGGTTTAGAAGATATTTCCGGTAAGATTCTTGGAAGTACAAAGAATAAAATTAATAATGCCAGAGCTACTTTAAAAGCATTGTCGTCTTTAGAAATGTTTGATAAAAAAGATAAATAAAATTATGCAACTTCATGAATTAAAATTAAATAATTTTCGGCCGAGTAAGAAGAGAATTGGCCGAGGCGGCAAAAAAGGAACTTATTGCGGCCGCGGAGTCAAAGGGCAAAAAGCAAGGTCTGGTAAAAAACCGCGGGTTGGTTTTGCCGGCGGAGATACTACTTTGGTTATGCGTTCGCCTAAAAAGAAAGGAATTATTGGCAAGGTAAAAATTAGGCGGGGACAAAAACTTCAGCGGTATGAACATAAATCGGTTTCTTTGAATTTAAGTTCATTGAATCAGGCTTTTAAACATGGAGACAGGGTTACTCCTAAAAGCTTGCTGAGAAAGGGTTTGATTAGTAAAATAAGAGGAAAGATGCCAAAAGTAAAAATTTTAGCCCAAGGAGAGTTAAAAAAACAATTGCAATTTAGCGGAGTTAAAATTTCTAAAGCAGCTCAGCAGAAAATAGATAATTTTAAAGAAAAGAAAACAGAAACTAAAAAAAATAACAAAGCTAAAAAATAATTTATGAAATGGTTAGATAAAGTAATTCAAATTTTTAAAATAAGGGATTTGCGCAAAAAAATCCTCTTTATTTTAATGATTTTTGTAATTTTTAGGATTGCCGCAAATATTCCGGTTCCAAGCATAGATACTGAACGGTTAAGCCAGTTTTTTGCTAATAACCAGTTATTTGGCTTATTAAATATTTTTACCGGAGGAGCCATGAGCAATCTTTCAATTATTATGCTTGGCTTAGGGCCATTTATTACTGCAACCATTATTATGCAGCTTTTGACTATGATCTTTCCGAAATTAGAAGCTCTTTATAAAGAAGAAGGGGAACAAGGCAAGCAAAAATTTAATCAATATAGCCGGATGTTAACTGTGCCTTTGGCAGCAATGCAGGGATACGCTATGTTAACTCTTTTATCTCGCCAAGGAGTGCTCGGCTCATTGTCAGCCATGGAATGGATAACTTCTATCTGCGTGGTAACTGCCGGAGCTGTCTTTTTAATGTGGCTAGGTGAATTGATTTCTGAGAAAGGAATCGGGAATGGAGTTTCTCTTTTAATTTTTGCCGGTATTGTCTCTCGAGTTCCTCTTTCAATTAGAGAATTGGTTGCAACTTATGATCCTTCTAAAATCCCGACTTATATCGCTTTCTTTATTGTTGCTTTAATTATTATTGCCGGAGTGGTTGTGGTTACTGAAGGAAGAAGAAATATCCCGGTTTCTTATGCTAAGCGGGTGCGCGGGCATCGAGTTTACGGAGGAGTTTCGACTTATCTCCCGTTAAATGTTAATCCAGCTGGAGTGATTCCAATTATTTTCGCTCTTTCAATTATGCTTTTTCCGGGTATGGTGGCTAATTTTTTAGGCGGATCAGATATTAGCTGGGTAGCTAGCGCGTCTCAATTTATCGGCGGACTTTTTGAAAATCAATGGTTTTATGGAATTGCTTATTTCACTTTAGTGGTTTTATTTACCTATTTTTATACAGCAGTTACTTTTGATCCTAAAAATGTGGCTAATAATTTACAGAAAATGGGTGGATTTATTCCAGGGATTCGGCCTGGCAAGCCAACTTCTGATTTTCTTTACTTTATTCTAAATCGAGTGCTTCTTTTTGGAGCTATCTTTTTAGGAACAATTGCAGTACTTCCTTCAATTATCCAGGGGTCTACTGGAATTACCGCGTTTTCATTCGCGATTGGCGGAACTGCGCTCTTAATTGTGGTTTCTGTGGTTTTGGAAACTTTGCGCCAGATTAATTCTCAATTAACCATGCGAGATTATGAAGGATTCTAAAATCATTATTCTTTTTGGTCGGTCTGGATGCGGTAAGGGCACTCAGGCTAAATTATTGATCAAAGATTTCAATTTTTCATATATTGCCAGCGGAGATTTAATCAGAGATAGAAAAGTTAAAAATGATTTTACTGGTCAAAAACTAAATCAGGTTTTAGTTCAAGGCGGTTTAGTCCCAACTGCAGTTATGTATCAATTATGGAGCCAGCAGATGGAACAAATTAAAGATCAGATTGATCAAAAGGGGCTATTAGTTGATGGTTCTCCGCGCGCTTTAATTGAGGCTAAATTAATGGATGAATTGTTTGATTGGTATGAATGGAAGCAAGTTTATCCAATTTTAATAGATATTTCTCATCAAGAAGCTTTTGATCGTTTAACTAAGCGCCGGATTTGCCAAGAATGCGGCCGGTTAATTCCTTGGGTCGGCGAATTTAAAGATTTAAAGATTTGCGATGAATGCGGAGGAGAATTAATTACTCGTCCGGATGACAAGCCAGAAGCAATTCAGGCTCGTCTAGATTATTATCTTAAAGATGTAGAGCCAGTTGTTGAATATTATCAAAAGCAAGAAAAATTGATTAAAGTTAATGGAGAACAATCAATTCAAGATGTTTATCAGGAAATTAAACAAGCTCTTAAACTTTAATGTCTGTTATTCTTAAAACAGAAAAAGAAATTGAATTAATGCGTCAGAGCGGGAAAATATTGTCAGAGATAATTCATCAAATAGCTGACAAAGCAGAGCCCGGTCTTCCAACGATTGAATTAGATAAGCTTGCTGAAAAGCTTATTTTTAATTATGGAGCTAAGCCTGGATTTAAAAATTACCAAGGTTTTCCGAATAGCTTATGCGTTTCAATTAACGAACAGATTGTCCATGGAGTTCCTTTAGACAGAAAGATTAAGGAAGGGGATATTTTAAGTTTAGATTTAGGTTTGATTTATCCTGCTTCTTCAGCAGGCAAGCAAGGATATTATTCTGATATGGCTTTAACTTTAGCAATTGGTTCAGTTGATCCGGAAGCTAATCGTTTAATCAGAGTAACTAAAAAATCCTTAAAGCGAGCAATTAAAAGATGCAAGCCAGATAAAACTTTAGGTGATTTAGGGCATGCTATTCAAACATATGTTCAAGACCAGGGTTTTCAAGTAGTTCGCGATTTATGCGGACATGGAATTGGCAAAAATCTGCATGAATCTCCGGAAGTGCTTAATTTTGGACAGCGTCATAAGGGATTGAAATTAGAATCAGGTATGGTTTTAGCGATTGAACCAATGGTAGTAATGGGACAGCCAGGAATAAAAAAAGGAGCTGATGGATTTTGTTATCAGACAGCGGATAACAGCTTATCAGCTCATTTTGAACATACTGTGGCAATTACTGACAAAGGGCCAAAAATATTGACTGAATAAAAACCCTTTTTAATAGGGGTTTTTATTTTTTCTCTTCTATTTCTTTCTGAATTTGTTGAATGAATTTTTCTGTTTTAACTGGTCCAAGATCTTTTTTATCTCTATGCCTGACTGAAACTGTTTTAGCTTTCTTTTCTTTCTCTCCAACGATTAGCAAGTAGGGGATTTTTTGCAGCTCGCCATTTCTGATTTTTTTGCCTAGAGTCTCATCATCTTGATTAGCTTTAGCTCGGATATCTTGTTGATTTAATTGTTTAACAATTGAATCAGCGTAAGCATTGAACTTTTTGCTAACTGGAATAATTTGAGCTTGAATAGGAGCCAGCCAAACCGGAAAAGCGCCGGCTACGTGTTCAATGTAAACTCCGATGAATCTTTCTAATGAGCCTAATAAAGCTCGATGAATCATATAAGGAGTGTGTTTTTTGCCGTCTTGGCCAATATATTCCATATTAAACCTGCCTGGCAGATTAAAATCAAATTGAATTGTGGAAAGCTGCCATTGCCGGCCAATTGAATCAGCTACTTTAACATCAATTTTAGGTCCGTAAAAAACCGCTCCGCCCACATCTAATTCGTATTTATCAAAGCCTGAATCTTTTAAGGCTTTTTTTAATTCTTTTTCAGCTAAATTCCAGTTTTTATCTTGGCCAATGAATTTCTTTTTGTTTTTAGGATCGCGCACTGAAACATTCATTTCAAAATCTTTAAAGCCGAAAGTTTTGAGGATATATAGGGTGATTTCTAAACAATTTTTTAATTCTTGATAAAGCTGGTCTGGCCGGCAAATAATATGAGCGTCATCTTGAGTGAATCCGCGCGCCCGGGTTAAACCGTGGAGGACTCCGCTTTTTTCATAGCGGTAAACTGTTCCCATTTCAGTCCAGCGAATCGGCAATTCTCGGTAAGAGCGCGGCTTGTTTTTATACATAGTTACATGCAAAGGGCAGTTCATTGGCTTAAGCCGGTATTGTTCTTCATCAATGCCAAATGAGTTATACATATCTTCATGATAGAAATCCAGATGTCCGGAATGTCGCCAAAGTTTTTCACTCGCAATATGAGGAGTTACTACTGGCTGATATCCTTTTTTAAGGTAAGTTTTAAAAGCAAAGTCCATGATTTCTTGTCTAAGGATAGCTCCTTTAGGCAGCCATAAAGGAAGTCCGGCTCCGACTTCTTCATTAAACATAAAGAGTTCTAGTTTTTGTCCTAAGACGCGATGATCTCTTTTCTCTGCTTCTGCTTGTTGTTTTAAATATGCTTTTAATTCTTTTTCTTGAGCAAAAGCGATTCCATAGATTCTTTGGAGCATTTGATTTTTTTCATCTCCTTTCCAATAAGCTCCGGCAATTGAAGTTAATTTGATCGCTTTAGGATTAATTTCTTTAGTTGATTTAAGATGCGGTCCTTTGCAAAGATCAGTAAAATCTCCTAATTGGTAAAGAGTAACTTTTTTGTTTTTCTCTTTTTCTAAATCTTTGATTAATTCTAATTTAAAAGGCTGATCTTTAAATATTTTTTTAGCTTCAGTTAAGCTTACTTCTTTTTTAATAAATTTTAAATCTTGCTGAATTAGCTTTTTAATTTCTTTTTCAATTTTAGGCAGGTCTTCCGGAGTCAGAGAGTTTTTTAATTTAAAGTCGTAATAAAAGCCGCGCTCTATGGCTGGGCCAATACCAAATTTAACATCTTTAAAAATGTTTTGGACAGCTAAAGCCATTATATGGCTAACTGAATGTCTTAAAGTTTCTAATTTCATATTATTCTACAACTTTAACACTATCGCATAGAATTTTCAAGTTGCCAAATCGATCGCTTAAGCGTCCGTTAACCATAATGATTTTATCTTCTTGCCAGGCAGTCGCGCTTTTTTCCAGGACATTTGGGAAAACTAAAACTTCGGTTTTGCCGGTTAAATCTTCTAATTCAACAAAGAGCATTAATTCTCCGCGCTTGGTGGTAATTTTTTGAATTTTACTGACTATTCCGCCTAAGCGAAGCCTTTTGCCAACATGATTATGGCTAATATTTTTGATGAATAAAGTTTCTTTTTCAAATTTTTCTTTATAATACTTAAGCGGATGTTCTGAGATGTATAGGCCGAGCAGTTCTTTTTCCCAGGCTAAACATTCTTTTTTTTCTGCTGGATGAACTTGAGGAAGTTTGAAATTAACCGAATTATTCGGCTGGTCAGCAAACAAGCTAAATTGTCCGTTATTTTTAGCTTTTTGGGTTTCTCGGGCTAAATTTAACATTTGATCCATGGCAGCTAAAAGCTGATTGCGTTCGCCAAATTCATCCATAGCTCCGCATTTAATCAAACTTTCTAAAGATTTTTTGTTTAAATCTTTGGAGTGGACTCGTTCAATAAAATCATTGATATTAATATATTTGCCGTTCTTTTTTCTTTCATCCACAATCGCGGAAACTACATTATGTCCAACATTTTTAATTGCGTTTAAACCGAATCGAATGACCATGTTTTCTGAAGGGGCGAAATTTTTATCGCTTTGATTAATATTTGGCGGTAAAACTTGAATATCCATTTTTCTGGTTTCGCTGACTAAAAAAGCGATTCTTTCAATGTCATTTTGTTCTGAAGCCATGGTTGCAGCCATAAATTCAGTCGGATAATGGGCTTTTAAGTAGGCGGTTTGGTAGCCAATCATTCCATAACAAGCTGAATGCGCCTTATTAAAACCATATTGAGCAAATGGTTCAATCGTTTGCCAGATTTTTTTAGCTAATCTTTTTTCAATATCATTTTTAACCATTCCGTCAATCATTTTTTCTTTTTGTTCGTCTAGCAGTTTTTTGATTTTTTTGCCAACTGCTTTGCGTAAAACATCTGCTTCAGCCAAACTAAAGCCGGCTAAATCTCTGGCAATCTGCATCAACTGTTCCTGATAAATACAAATTCCGTAAGTATCTTTAAGAATTGGTTCTAATTTTGGATGGAGATATTCAACTTTTTGTTCTCCATGTTTGCGGGCAATGAATTCAGGAATAAATTCCATTGGTCCGGGTCGATAAAGCGCAACCATAGCAATAATGTCTTCAAAAACATTTGGTTTTAATTCTTTTAAATTTTTTTTCATGCCTTGTGATTCCAATTGAAAGACGCCTGTAGTATTGCCAGCTCGCAACAGTTTAAAAGTTTCTTTGTCGTCTAGAGGCAAGTTATTAAAATCAATGTATTGATTATGATTTTTAGTAATTAAATTAACTGTATTTTGCATGACAGTTAAGGTGCGCAGGCCTAAGAAATCCATTTTGAGCAAGCCCAAATCTTCAATCGCGTGCATTTCATATTGAGTTACAATTGCTTCATCATTCTGGGTTGGATGTTGAGTTGGGACTAATTCATCCAATGGGTCTTTGGTAATCACTACTGCGGCTGCGTGAGTTGAAGCATGCCGGGCAACCCCTTCCATTTTTTTAGCCATATCAATCAAGGTTTTGGTATTTTCATCAGTTTCATAAGCCTGGTGCAGTTCTGGAGAGTCATTAATGGCTTCTTCTAAAGACATGCCAAAAGGAATCATTTTAGCGGTTTGATCGCAAAAAGTATATGCATAATCCATAGCTCGGCCAACATCGCGTACCGCGGCTCTAGCAGCCATGGTTCCAAAAGTAATGATTTGCGCGACATGATCATCTCCATATTTATGAGCTACATACCTAATTACTTCATCGCGCCGGTCGTCAGCAAAGTCTAAATCAATATCTGGCATAGAAATTCTAGTGTTAACAAATTTTTTATTGGGAGAGAACTTTTTTTCTGGATGTTTTTTAGTTATTCCTAAGGCATAAGCCACTAGGCTGTTAATTTCGTTTTTTTCGCCTTGTTTTTTGTCTTTATAGAGTTGATAAAATTGATCAGTTAATTCATATTCTTCTATCTGATTTAATTCTTCTTCTATCCTTTTTTGATCAAGGTTCTTTTTTTGTCTGCAAATTTTTTTAATTTCTTTAAATTTTTCCATAGAATTTTTTTATCAAGTCATATTTTCTTTTTAAGCAGTAATTCGAATCTTTATATAAGTAATTAATAAATTTTTTTACATCTTGTTGTCGAGATAATCTTAATTGGTAACATTGATGTTGCATGGGTTTTTTATCGAGTCTGACTTTATGAAAATTAATATTAAGTTCTTTTTCTAAAAGTTTTTTTATTTGATTAGAAAAATTAAGAGAATTACAGCTAAGAGAAGCGTATAAATAAGTATATTTATTTTCGTGGCTACTTAAATAATAGCTGCCATCTCCGTCGTAAACACCTCTAATAAAATGTCTAATTAATTTTTTAGATAAATTGGGAATAGATAATTCATGATAACTTTTAGCGGGCATCAGCCCTAATTTAATTAAAGATTCTTTTAATGTTTTATTACAAAGAATTAAAGAAAACGATTTTTTATAGCAATAAATAGGATGATTTGTTTTTATTAGTTTTTTAAAAGTTTTAATTAAATCCTTGTCGTTTGAAGAGATAGAAATGTAATTTTTGTTTTTTGCTATATTCCCGTCAGAAAAAAAGGCTCCGAGTAAATAAGCTTTTCCTTCTGAATCAATTTTTTTAAAAAAATTTTCATTGACTTGATAGGCTCGATTTTTAGTATTACAAATATTGTTACAAAATTCTTGGTTGGGATTTTTAGGATTAAATTTAAATTTTTTTCCGCAAAAAGAACAAATTTTATCCTTGTAATCATATTTTCGCCTTGCTTTTGTTTGACATTTTTGACTACAGTATTTTTTATTACGCGTTTTCCGAGAATTAATGAATTTTACTTTGCAAATAGGACAAATTTTATAATACGCTTGTTTTGCTCGATGCAGATTATAGCATTTTGTGGAACAAAAAGAAGCCGAGTCCCTTCTATAATTAGACACTTGAAATTCGTTATTGCAATAAAGACATTTTTTTTGAATCATAAACCAAAATCTTTTTTGTCAATAAAAGGCTTTTCATCTACACTTAAGAATCGCTCAAAGAGCAAATCATATTTAAGCGGGTCAATTTCTGTAATGCCGATTAAATAGGCGACAATTGAACCAGCTGCTGAGCCGCGCCCGGGTCCGGTTCCGATTCCTTGGGATTTAGCCCAATTAACAAAATCTTGAACAATTAAGAAATATGAAGCAAAACCAGTGGTTTGGATTACTTTTAATTCATATTTTAATCTTTCTTGAATTTCTTTTTTATTCTTTAGACTATTTCCATAGCGTTCTTTGATTCCTTGATTGCATAAATTTTTAAGATGTTCTTCGTCTGAAAGATTATTTGGAACTTCAAAATGAGGAAGCTGGTATTCTCCTAATTTAAATTCAAAATTGCACTGGTCTACGATTTTCTGGGTATTTTCAATCGCTTCCGGGATATCTTTAAAATCTTTAATCATTTGTTCTTGAGAGCGAATGGAAAAATCATCAGCTTTCATGCTTAAGCGGTCGCGATCATCTACTTTTTTATCGGTTTGAATGCTCATTAAAACATCTTGGGCTGATCTGTCTTCTGGATTAACATAATGGCAGTCATTCGTGGCAATTAAAGGAATCTTATGCTTTTTAGCTATTTTAATAATTTCTTGGTTAGCTGGTTCTTGTTCAGGGAGTCCGGGATGATGCTGGATTTCTAAATAGAAATTGCCTTTGCCAAAAATTTCTTGATATTCTAAAGCTAGTTTTTCCGCTTTATCTATTTGTCCGTTAGTGATTGCCCGAGGAATTTCTCCGGCTAAACAAGCTGAAGACCCGATTAATCCCTGGCTGTGTTTTTTTAAGATTTCTTTATCAATTCTGGGCTTGTAATAGAATCCTTCTAAATATGATTGAGTAACCAATTTAACTAGATTTTGATAGCCAGTTTTATCTTTAACCAAAAGAATTAAGTGGAATCTTTTGGTGTCAATATTTGGTCTTTTTTCATGGCGCGAATCAGGGGTTAAATATGCTTCTACTCCAAGGATTGGTTTAACTCCGCGTTTTTTGGCTTTAATAAAAAATTCTACCAATCCATAGGTGGATCCGTGGTCAGTTAAGGCAATGGAAGGCATTTTTAATTCTTGGCAAGCGTCAAGAATCTGGTCAATTTTAGCCAGTCCGTCTAAGAGAGAATAATGGGAGTGAACATGAAGATGAGTAAATTTCATAAACCTTTTCTAGTATATCATTTTTAAGGGCAATATCAAATTACAGAATTAAAAAACCCTGCTATTATTTTAGCAGGGTAGGCGATGTTATAGTTTAAAACTTTGATTTAAATGCATAATTTGTTTGTAATGCATGTATAGTTCAATTTCTTGAAAGATTGGTTTTAGGTTTTGTTTTTGTTCTTGAATAAATTTCTTAAGATGTTTTACGGCTCGTTTGAAATTATCTTCGAAAAGTTCTTTGGAGATTTCTTTTTTGTCCAAGTTAATAACCAAAATAATTTTAGTAAGTTCATAATTGAATATTTTTTCTCCAAGGACATAGTTTGACTTTCCGATTTTTTTTATGTTATGAACAAAATCATTAATCATATCTTGATAGATAAGTTTTTGCATTAAAGCGTCGATCCTATTAAGGGCTTCTCCTTGTTTTCCATAATATATCTGGGCGCCTTTGCTCCATTGAGTTGTGTCAAAAGCATCTGTTATTTCTGTATTGACTAAATCTTTTTTCCAAGAGCCTTTTTTAACCCGGGCAATGGCTAGGGTTTCGGCAATTTCTTGGGGTAAACCAGGTTCATATATCCATTTTTCTAGCTTTTTTAAGTCAAAAAACAAATCTCGTTCTCTGATTAATTCTTCTATTTTCTTTTTTATTTTCTTAGAACAAGCATGCCCTTCAGATTTTTTATCAAATCCATAAGGACATTGGTATGCTCGGCTATTTTTAGGAATAAATTGAGGAGTGTGCGCTGCAATCAAAAATCTAAAAGCTTTGTTTGCTTGTTCTCGCTTTATATCAGAGTTAAAGGGGTACCAATTCGTTGCTATGTTTTGCAGGATATAGGATCTTGTTTTAAGAAAAGCATCTGGTGAAATTGGTATGCTTACATATTCTTTTTCTGGAATTTGCCAATAGATTTCCATCAGCCAATCTATAAATTCTTTTTGTTTCTCTGTTATTTCAGCTATACTATTTAAAATATTCAGAATGGCAATAGCTGCATTATCATCTTTATTGGAACAAGCCTGTTTAAATAGTTTTTTAAGCTTTTCTTTTTTTTCTTGATAATCTAGAGAAAAAACTATTTGATGAATTAGTTCTCGAAGAAAGAAATTTTTAGCTTTTTTATTTTCTGGTCTGGATAAATAATGATCAATAAAACGATAAAGATCTTCTGAAATTCTTTGTTTTGTTTTTTCTTCTTGCTTTTCCATGGGATTCTCCTTTCAGCCGTAACTGTTTTGATTTCGTCTTTTCTTGTCAGAAAAGACCCTTAATTCGCGTCCGCAGACTTAAATTAAGATTGTTAAAGAACTTGGCAAAATTCTAGACTATTAATTTATTCCAGTCAAGCTTAAAGGGGTTGGTTTTTGTGATGGAGGCGCGATTGTTCTTGAAAATAAAGAAGGGTAGGTCAAAAATGACCTACCCTTTAGGTGCGCGTTTAGCGCAAAACAAAGAACAAGAAACCAAAAAGTCCGAGAAACCGAGAACCTAAGCCCGACTACGGCACGAGGCGGAACCCCACCCACCATCCGAGCCGCCAGCGCAGCGCCAGTCGAGCCTCGGCCTATCGCCGCTGAGGTAGACACCCGGCACCCCGCCCGAATGCCTGCAGCGGGAACCGGTGCTCCAGAGATAGTGATCAGATAGTACATCCGTGTGAACGCAGACAGCGATGTCTTCATCAGTGATGTGGCGCAGACGATTTTGTTTCTTGATAATCTTTTCGGCGTCTTCGGGTGATTTGCCAAGGGTGGCTTTCCCGGTCTCAACATCGTAAATGTGATACGGATTTTTCGGGATTTCTTCGTTATCGGTCATCTCATTTGGATCAAGGTAAGTATAGCCTACCTTGTCACCGTTGCGAACTATTGCCATAAGGCCACAAATTCCGAGATATCCTCGAGAAATCACCGGAATTCCCAAATGTCTACCTTTGCGCGCCAAACTTTCGATTGTTTCTCTGGGATAATATCTTGTCCAGACTTCAAGCATTTTTTGGATAGTTTTATCTTGTTCCTTCCGAAATTTTTCCAAAATCAAACCCGACGGAATATTCATTGAATTCAATCTGGATTCAATGATTTCCATCTGGCTGTCAAATAGTTTGGCTAGTTCATTCTTACGGTCTTCAATCGTTTCAGCGCCGGCTTGCTTTTTGGCCTCGGCCACCACATCATTGATTGTCTCGGTTGTCAGGCCTTTGAAAAAGGCCGTCAACTTGGCAATCAATTCCTCGCGCTGGTCTTTACACAAATCTTTCTTTGTCATGACAATACCTCCTTACTGGATTTTGATTTATGTTAAAATATTCCTATTTCAATGTCCAAAATTTATCAATTTTACCTTATCGCTAATATATCATAATATGATGCCTTTGTCAAATGAAGTGCGAATGAATTAGAAAATTGATTTGTTAGTTGAAATTGCTTTTAAGAATCAGTATACTAAAATATATGTCTGAGAAAATATCTAAACAGCAAGCTAAAAAAAGAATTGCTAAATTAAAAGAATTAGTTAAGCATCATGAATATCAATATCATGTTTTGGATAATCCTGAGATTTCAGACGCGGTTTTTGATTCTTTAAAGCACGAACTTTACAATTTAGAGCAAAAATATCCTGAATTAATTACTCCTGATTCGCCAACTCAGCGAGTTAGCGGACAAGCTTTGGAAAAGTTTGAAAAAGTAAAACACCAGCAATCAATGCTTTCTTTGGAAGATGTTTTTTACCAGCAAGAATTAGAGGATTGGCAAGAGCGGATTCAGAAAATGGTTCCTGGAAACAAGCTAGACTATTTTGCTGAATTGAAAATAGATGGCTTTGCGATTACTCTAATTTACCAGAATGGAATTTTAATCCAAGGAGCTACTCGGGGAGATGGCAAAGTCGGAGAAGATGTTACGCAAAATTTAAAAACAATTAATTCAATTCCCTTAAGTTTAAAATTACGAGGTCAAGTTGGTTCTTCGGAAATTAAACAAAAGATTCAGCAAAAAATTAAACAAGGCAAGATTGAAGTTAGAGGAGAAGTTTATCTTCCGGAAAAAGCCTTTCAGAAAATCAATCAAAACAGAAGAAAAGAGGGATTAGAACCGTACGCTAATCCTCGAAATACCGCAGCTGGAAGTATTCGGCAATTAGATCCAAAAATACCTGCTCAGCGCGAATTAAGTTTTTTTGCTTATGATATAGTCACTGATTTGGGGCAAATTACTCATCAGCAAGAGCATCAAATGGCTCGAGCATTAGGATTTAAGACAACTCAAGAAAAATATTGTTCTGATTTAAATGAAGCGATTAAATTTTGGAAAAGGATTAAAACTACCCGGGAAAAACTGCCTTATCAGATTGATGGAATAGTGATTAATGTTAATAGCAATCAGGTTTTTAAAAAATTAGGAGTGGCTGGCAAAGCTCCTCGGGGAGCGATTGCTTTTAAATTTCCGGCCGGAGAAGCAACTACCCAGGTTAAAGACATTATTCTTCAGGTTGGCCGGACCGGAGCTTTAACTCCAGTCGCTTTATTAAAACCAGTTCGCTTGGGCGGAGTTTTGATTACCCGGGCAACTCTTCATAATCAGGATGAAATTAACCGCTTAGATGTGCGAATTGGAGATACTGTGGTGATTCAGCGAGCCGGTGATGTAATCCCGGATGTAGTTAAAGTGATTAAGGATCTGCGGACTGGCCGAGAAAAGAAATTTAGCATGCCGAAAAATTGTCCGATTTGCGGAAGCAAAGTGGTTCGTCCTCAAGGGGAGGCGGTTCATCGCTGCGTGAATAAGGAATGCGCTTCAGTTTTAAAGCAAAAAATCATTTATTTTGTCTCTAAAAAGGGATTTGATATTGATGGGTTAGGCCCTGAAATTGTTAATCAATTAATGGAGCAAGAATTAATTCGCGACGGAGCAGATATTTTTTCTTTAACCAAAGGAGATTTATTGCCTTTGGAACGATTTGCTGAAAAATCAGCTGAAAATTTAATTGAAGCGATTCAGCAAAGCAAGAAAATTCCTTTAGCTCGTTTTATTAACGCTTTGGGAATCCGTCATGTTGGCGAAGAAACAGCGATTGATTTAGCTCAGTATTATGGAAGTTTAGATAAGATTAGCAAAGCTTCAATTCAAGAGTTAGAAAAAATTGAAGATATTGGCCAAGTGGTTGCAAAAAGTATTCATCAATGGTTTAATGATAGCAAGAATCAAGCTTTTATCAGCCGTTTATTAAAAGCAGGCATAGAAATTATTCAACCAAAAACTTTTCAGAAAAAGCTAAAGAATAAAAGTTTTGTCTTAACCGGGCAATTAGAAAGTTTAACCAGAGAACAAGCAAAATCAAAGATCAGGCAATTAGGCGGAGAAGTTAGCACTTCTATTTCTCAAAAAACTGATTATTTAGTTTTAGGCAAGGATCCGGGATCTAAATATGAAAAAGCTAAAAAATTAAAAATTAAAATTTTAAAAGAAAAAGAATTTTTAAATAAATTATGATTAAAATAGACCATATTGCTAAATTAGCCAGGATTGGCTTAACTGATCAGCAAAAGAAAAAATATGAAAAGCAATTTTCTGATATTTTGGATTTTGTTAATCAATTAAAAGAAGTCAAAACTAACAAATTAGAGCCGATTTCTCATGTTACTGGTTTAGAAAATGTCACTCGTCAAGATAAGGCCAAAGAAAAGACAATTAAACAAACTGATAAGCTTTTGGAATTGGCTCCTAAAAAGCAAGGCCGGCAAGTAAAAGTTAAAGCAGTGTTATAAGATGGAATTAGCTAAATTAACTATTCAACAAGCTCATCATGGCTTGAAAAATAAAGACTTTAGCGCGGTTGAATTAACCGAGGCAGTTTTTAATCAGATTAGAAAAAAAGATAAAGAAATTAATGCTTATTTAACCTTAGCTGAAGAATCAGCTTTAAAACAAGCTAGCAAGATTGATCAGCGTATAAGACTTGGCCAGCAGATAAATGTTTTAGCAGGTATTCCAATAGCAATTAAAGACAATATTTTAGTAGAAGGAGTAAAATGTACAGCTGCTTCCAAAATTTTGGAAAACTATATTGCTCCTTATGACGCTACAGTAATTAGAAAATTGAAAAAAGCCGGAGTAGTTATTATTGGCAAGACTAATTTAGATGAATTTGCCATGGGAGTTTCCGGAGAAAATTCAGCATTTGGGCCGACTAAGAATCCTCATGATTTGGAAAAGGTGTCTGGGGGAAGTTCAAGCGGATCTGGCGCAGCTGTAGCTGCAAATATGTGCTTAGCAGCTTTGGGAAGCGATACAGGCGGTTCAATCAGAGTGCCAGCTAGTTTTTGCGGAGCAGTTGGATTTAAGCCAACCTATGGCAGAAATTCCAGGTATGGATTAATCGCTTTTGGCTCTTCTTTGGATCAAATTGGGCCAATCGCTAAAACCGTGGAAGACGCAGAAATTATTTTTCAAACTATTAACGGGCAAGATGAATTTGACGCTACTTCAATCCAGGTTGATAATGTTCATCAGCAAATAGATGTTAAAAACCTAAAAATCGGCTTGCCTAAAGAATATTTTAGCCAAGGGATTGATCCTCAGGTAGAAAAAACAGTCAAGCAGGCAATTAGCCAATATGAACAAGTAGGAGCTAAAATTATTGAACTTTCTCTTCCTTATACTAAATATGCTTTACCTTGTTACTATATTATCAATACTTCTGAGCTTTCAACTAATTTGGCTCGTTATGATGGGATTAAGTATGGCTTGTCTAAAATTGGGGACGATCTTTTAGATGGTTATTTAAAAACCAGGCAAGATGGTTTTGGCGAAGAGGTCACTCGCCGAATTATTTTAGGAACTTATAGTTTGTCAGCCGGATATTATGATGCTTATTACCTCCAAGCTCAAAAAGTTCGCAGTTTAATTAAACAGAATTTAGAAAAAGCCTTTCAACAAGTTGATGTGATTATGTCTCCAGTAGCCCCGATAACCGCTTTTAAGCTGGGAGAAAAAGCGCATGATCCGGTGAGTATGTATTTAATTGATGTTTATGCAGTCGCTGCTAATTTAGCCGGGATTCCAGCGATTTCAATTCCTTGCGGAAAAGCGCAAGGTTTGCCAATTGGTTTGCAAATTATGGGTCCGCAACAAAGCGATGAAAAATTGTTTAAAATAGCTAGTCTATTTGAAAAAAATCAATAAAAATATGGAGGATCTTTTATTTAATTTAGAAAGAATAGTTTTTGTTTTAAAAATAGTTTCTATTAATATTTCTTTTTTTCTGTTGGCTCTAATTGTTTTTTTGGCTAGTAAATTAATTCAACAGAATAAGCAGCCGATTCAAGCTTTAGTTGAAGCGCAGACAGTTTCTTCAGAAGATGAAGCTAGCCAAGACAAAACTTGGCAAAAACTATTTGATAAAATTCAAATTGAAGATGAAAGTAGTTTTAAAATGGCGATTATTGAAGCAGACCAAATTTTAGATAGCTTATTAATCAAAAAAGGATTTAAGGGAGCAGATATGGGGGAGCGTTTAAAACAAGTAACTGCTAATCAAATTCCTAATTTAGACGCAGTTTGGCAGGCGCATAAACTGAGAAATAGGATTGCTCATGAATCAAATGTCAAATTAACTCAGCAGCAAGCCAGACAAGCGCTTGAAATTTATCAGCGGGCAGTTCAAGATTTGGCAGAATAAAAGATTTTAAATAAAAAAAGACCCCTGATCAATTAAGATCAGGGGTTTTGTTTACGCAGGGGATAGATGTTTTTCCAACGCATTTTACTTATAGGATTTCAAACGCGCTGGACTTTAGAGATTTGAGTTCTCCCTTTTTGAGCCGGAAGAACTTGTAGGGTTTGTCTTGGTTTGCTTGACTGACGGCGACTATGGTGCCGCTGTTGAGTCCTTTAGCTGTAAGTTCCCGGATGTCTTCCTCTTTGTTGAGCAGGGGGATTTGTTTGATTTCCCCCTGAAAGAAAACCTGGAGTATACCGGCTAACTCGAATTGGCTGGCTGGTTTTTCTTCGGTGACTGGTTTGACTTTTTTCTTGCTGTATTTGCCGCTTTTGGCCTTTTCAACAAAGAAAGCTTCAATCATAGGTCCGGGTGTTTTTGTTTTCTGGTCATATGATTCAACCAGGATAACCGGGTGTCTGTGGGGGAGGGTCGGCCATTCATCTTCGGTGGCCGGAATGCCATGCCTCTTCTGCCCGTCTTCGCTGAAGGCGAGTATTTCAGGCCGGTTGAGCAGCTCCTGCAGCCGCTGTTTTCGGATTTTTTCTTTGAGCCGCTTTTGTTCTTCTTTCTTTTTTTCTTTGAGTTCATTCTCTTTTCTGTAGATCTTTTTTTCCATGGCGCTGGTTACATACTGCAGTCGCAGTTCTTTGCCCAAGGCAATTTTGATTTGATGTAGCTTTTTGGGAGTTGTTCTACCCAAATAACAGATATCATCTCCGACCTTGGCTCTAACCACAGGCAGATCTTCTAGTGGAATTACTCGGACGATTTCTCTTTGGCGGTTAACCAAGGCAATGTAATAGGCCTTTTTGTAATAGACCAATTCGCCCAGGCCGCTGAAGTCCTCATCCTTGAAATTCCAGATCATGTTTTCGTTGTGATAGATCTTGGCCGGCAGAAAATCACCTTCCTTGATCTTTTTGCTTTTGACCATTTCCACCCGGACTGTTTTGTCCTTGAGCGGAATTTGGCCGATAAGAACCTCGCAGTTGGGGAAGTCTTTCAGGGCTAGAGGTTTAAATCCGGGAACTACGGAAAAATCAATTTTAATCGGTTTCTGGGTTGTCTGAGTCATTTTAATTTCTCCTTAAAAGATAAAGTTTTTAAAGAACCCTGCGTATTTGAATATATAATATCATAAATTGACTTATAAGTCAATAGATTGTATTGACTTTTAAGTTTGGTTTAGCTAAGCTGATTTTAAAGGTTTTAGTTTCTTAACAAATCAATAATAGACAGGAGGAAATTATGAGCGATTATCCGTGGTTAGGAATAAGGGCTTTTTTTAGGGAGGGATTTATTCAATTTGAGATTGGAGAACCAAAAGATTTTCCTATTTCTAAACCAATAGCCAAGGCAATAAGAGATTTAAGCATAGCTGTTCAAAGAGCGAATTATCGCTTATATATCTTAGCTTTACCTTATGGCGGAGATAGAGAACAAATACCAGAGCGCTTAATGGAGGGGTTTGTTCAAAAATCTCTTGATCTGCCTTTCCAAAAATTCAAAAAAACCATGGAAGAACAGGGATTTGTTAAAGGCGATCAGAAATGGGTTAGGTCCTGGTATATTAGATTTTCGAACGAAGAAAGATATTTTAATCTGCATTGCAGTTGTATGTTTTTTACTCCTAAGGAGGCAAAAAACAGGGGATTGGTCTAAAGATAAGGAGGAAAAGAATTCAAAAAGCTAATGGTTTAAACCATTAGCTTTTATTATTGGCGAAATTATATCAATTGATTCAAACCGATCTATTAATTTTTTAAAAAAGACCTCAATATTGATTGAGGTCTGATCTGCAATGGTTGTTTATTTGCTTTCAGCGGCGACTGAAGCTGATTCATGAATGCGTTGTGCCATTTCGTTAATTTTCCTGAAAATATCTTTTTGATTAAGAAGTTTCTTTTCTGCATTTTTAAGTCTTTTGGCAAGATCAATCTTTGTTTCCTTTCTGGCTTTTTCAATCAATTTGATTGCTCTTCGGCCTTCTTGAACTTCTCTTTCGAGTTTTTGAATTCGGCCATTGACAATGTCTTCATAGTCGTCATTTTCTTTTTGCCTTTGCCCATCTATTGGATTATTAGGGCATAATCCAAAAGGATCAATTCCTGCGGGTCCTCCTGATCGGGCTGGTCCTGCCCAGCATCCGCATCCGTATTTACAATCAAATGTTGCGTCTGCTTCGGGGTATTCATGCGGTCCATAATCATAATAGTCTTTATGTTTTCTTCCGTTTGGCATTTTATTTACCTCCTTTTATTTTGACCATGCTATATTTCCTGTAAAATTCTGTAAGAAAATAGAATTTTCCAAATAACAAACATGGTATTCCTATCAGTATAAAACTGAGAATAGCATATACTAACCCAAAGATCAATGTCTTAAGATAAGCATAGATGTAATCTTTTGCGTTGTCAAATACTATATTGAAAGCTTTTTTTATATCCCATAAAGAATCAAAAGTTTCATGTATGAAGAAATTCATGACAAGCCATGGAAGAAGAAATATGTTAGCAAGAAAAGATATGATGTTTCCTATGAAAGGAACCAGATTAAGCGCAAACAAAGCGATGAAAGTCGGGATGAGAAATATGAAGATAAAGACCCCTTGCTTAAAGTTTTCCCAAAAACTTCCGAAAGCAGGA
>CAZJBH010000004.1:0-35265 GCA_964544485.1 uncultured Candidatus Saccharibacteria bacterium | reverse complement strand
TAAACAAAAAACAAGCCGGAGCAACAAGCTTCGGCTTTTTATTTACTCAACCAATTGCAAAATACTTAACAAGCTTTAGCAAATAGATTTAACCAATCAGATAATAAACGAGTAATGATAAAATTCTTTGAAATATAAGATTTAGCTTGCTGACCAAGTTTTTCTCTTAATTCTTTATTTTTTAAAATTTTTAAAATGCTTTGGCTGAATCCTTGAATATCTTCAGTTAAATGCAAATATCCATTATATCCGTCAATAATTTGCAAAGGAATTCCGCCAATATTAGAACCGACTACTGGCGTCCCCTTATACAAAGCTTCTGAAACAGTTAAAGCAAAACCTTCTTTTAAAGATTTTTGGATAATTACCTGAGCCTGTCTTTGCAAAGCATTAACTAATAAATCATTATCCTCTGCATTCGCTAAAATTAAAATATCTTTATTTTGGCCATATTTTTCCATCAAAGATTGGTAAACCTGCAATCCTTCTGGATCATCTATTGCCATATTTCCCAAAAGAACCAATTGGCAATCAAATTCTTTTTTAACCTGTTTAAAAATTTTAATTACTCCTTCAAAATCTTTCCATTTATCATAACGAGAAATTTGACAAATAAAAGGCTTTTCTGGATGAATCTTGTATTTAACTAAATATTTATTTATCTTTTCCTGCGGCAAAAAAGCATTTTTCTCAGTCAATGGATCAATTGCCGGATGAATTATCTCTTGAGAAATATTTATTTCTTGTTGATAATCCTTATTAGAAACCACCCAATAATCATATTGCTGGATATATTCCTTTAAATATTTCCCAAACTTGCTGATTAGGACAAGTCAAATCCAAATGGCATCTAAAAATCCAGGGTTGTTTTTTATTATAAAAATTAATTAAAGCTAAAGGCTGAGGATCATGAATAATAATTAAATCATGGTTTAAATGATTAAACTCGGAAAAACGCTGATTGACTTGTTGATAAATTTTTTTATCTTGCTGGCTAAGCTTAATTGAATCTCCCTGCAAAGCATTATGAATAATTTTGGTAACTTTAAAAAAATCAGGATTTCCTTGAATTATCCGCCATTCAAAATTAATCCCTAACTGATTAAATAAAGGAACTAAGCTATTAAGCATTTCTGCTACTCCGCCGCCCTGACGAGTTGAACTAATGCAAACAATATGTTTATTTTTAAATTTTTTTGCTTGTTGGCGCAGTTTTTCGATTACCTCAGAACCAACAATTTGCTGGTAATCTTTTAAATTAGCCATAGTTAAATTATTCTAAAATCGCTTTGATTCTTCTAACTCCGGCTGAACTGGATTGTTCTTTAACAATTTTAAAATGGCCTAATTCACCGGTATGCTCCATATGCGGTCCAGCGCAAATTTCTTTAGAAAAAGGCTTATCTTGAGAGCCTATTGTATAAACTTTAACTTTTTCTCCATACTTTGATTCAAATACGCCCATGGCTCCTGATTGCTTAGCTTGTTCCAAACTCATTTCTTCGTATGTAATTTTTAAATCGTCCTGAATCGCTTGATTAACTATATCTTCTACTTGCTGTTTTTCCTGATCAGTTAATTTTTCAGGATGAGAAAAATCAAAACGCAATCGTTCAGCCGTAATATTGCTTCCTTTTTGAATTACATGATCACCTAAAACTTTGCGCAAAGAAGCCAATAACAAATGAGCCGCAGTATGCAGTTTTTTAGTTTCCTGGCTAGTATCTGCTAATCCGCTTTTGAATTTACCGGCTGAAGCAGTCCGTGATTTTTCCTGATGCTCTTTCATTTGTCGTTTAAATCTTTCAAGATCCACTTTTTCTCCTTTTTCTTTAGCTAATTCCTGAGTCATTTCAATTGGAAAGCCATAAGTCGTAAACAAAATAAAAGGATCTGTTCCTTTAGCAAACTCTTTTAATCCTTTTGCTAAAGTTTTTTTAAATTTTTTCTCTTCTTCTGCTAAATTATTTAAAATAAATTCTTTATTTCTCTCTAATTCAGGATAACTCTCTTGATAATCTTGAATCGCTATTTGAGCTATCTGTTTAGTCCATAAATCTTGCTCAATCCCTAATTGACGACCATAACGAATTGCCCGCCTAATTAACCGACGAAGAATATACCCTTGATCAAGATTAGAGGGAGCAATTCCTTTATCATCACCCATAATAAAGACAACTGCTTTCAAATGATCAGCAATAATTCGCATAGCTTTAGTTACTTCCTCTGATTGTTGATATTTTTTATCAGCTAATTCCTCTAATCTATTAATTAAATTAATAAATAATTCAGTTTGATAATCATCATCCAACCCATTTAAAACAGCTAAAGTTCTTTCCAGGCCCATGCCAGTATCAACATTTTTTTGACTTAAAGAATTAAAATCTCCCTGCTCTGTCTTGTAATACTCCATAAAAACATCATTCCAAATTTCCACCCATCTTTTATCTTCAGGATCAAATTTTTTAGGAGCTGGCTGATTATCATTAATCCAATAAAACATTTCTGTATCTGGACCGCAAGGACCGGTTTGTCCGGCTGGACCCCACCAATTATCTTGTTTGCCTAATTTAGCAATTCTTTGTTCAGGAAGACCCATTTTTTTCCAAATCTGAATTGATTCATTATCTAAAGGAGCGTCTTGGTCCCCCTTAAAAACAGAAACTGCTAATCTTTCAACAGGAATCTTTAATTCTTTAGTTAAAAATTCAAAACTCCAAGCAATCGCTTCGGATTTAAAATAGTCGCCTAAAGACCAATTTCCAAGCATTTCAAAAAAAGTATGATGATAAGAATCACCAACTTCTTCAATATCAATCGTCCGAATACATTTTTGAACATTTACCAAACGCTTGCCTTGAGCATGTTTTTCTCCCATTAAATACGGGACCAAAGGATGCATTCCAGCAGAAATGAATAAAGTAGTTGGATCATTTTCTGGAATTAAAGAAGCGCTGGGAATAACAGCGTGGTCTTTTTGCTTAAAAAAATCTAAAAATTTTTGTCGTATTTCTTGAGATTTCATAGAGTTAAAATAAACTGTCCGTTAAGAACGGTTTTAAAATATCAAATTGTTTATCCAGTTTACTCTTTGGAAAATTTATTGTAAAGCCAAGCCAACAACCAGCCAAAGACAAAAGCGTCAACAAATCCCCAAATCATTCCGATTATCATTCCGCCCCAAGTAACTGAATAACCGCGATAAAATTTACCTAATAAGCCTAAAGTATTCCCTCCGCCAACAATAATTGTCCAGGCAGTGGCAACTAAAATAGCGGCTGCCCACAAAATGCCTAATGCTAAACCAAAAGCTCTTGGATTTAATTTCATTTATCTCACCCCCTTTCCTAAAAATTATATCCTCATCGCTAATAAAGCAAACTGATTAAAATATTTTTCTAAATCCGCTAAAGAACTATTATACATTTCTCCGCCAGTAATCGCGTCGCAAAATACTTCTTGCGCCCGACCAATTTCTTTAAGCCGACCATGCCAGCGAGAATCAGAAATAGTTAAATCAAATAATTCTAAAGCTCGATCAATCGCTTGTTGAAAATGATCTTGATCATTTCCTTGCGCTTTTCGAGCTCGGCTAACTTCACTGCCAATATTGCCAAGCTGTTCTGCCAAAGACAGCTCAAACCATCTTCCTTGAGCTAATTCTTGATGAATAAATTTCTTAGCCATGAATAAGTTTATTAACTACTTTCTTCACTTTATTTAAAATCTCTTGATTATCTATCTCTCGAGAACGATTTCCTAAGGAAGGCTTTAAATTAATCATTGAATCAACTTCAATAAACTCTTCTCCAGTTTCGTCTGGATAAATATTAATTCCCCAAACATTATCTTGATTAGACCCTTCCTGTTCAATCAAAGCCATTTCTTCATCCATATGCAATTCTCCGCCAATCGCCATAATTTCTTTTTCAATATCAACCGCTGCTTTAACCAAATCGCCAAACCTTTCTTCAGCTATTTTTTTAACTTCTACTTTGCTAATTGGTTTTTTAATAATATATATCTTTGCCATATTACTTTAAAATAACATATGTTATTTAAAAATTACATTCCTATTTCTTCTCAGTTACATCTTTTAAAGCTTGCCTTAATCCATCTAAATCAACTTGTTTCTTTTTCTTAACATTCTTAAACGGTTGCGCTTCTTGCTTGGCTGCTTCATCTAAAGAAATCGTTTCATTTTTTTGATTTGTCGGCTCTTCTTTTGGTTTTTGATTAACTTCTTCCTTATTTCTAACTTTTTGCAAACATTCAGGACAATAAACCGGCCTCACCCCATCAGGCTTAAATTTTACTTGTATTTCTTTATTGCAAGCTGAACATTTTGCCTGATAAAGCTCGGTTTTGCTTTTTTCTTTATCTGATTTATCAGAATTCTTCTTTATATCAACCACCTGACTCCATTTAGCGATTTTGCTTTCAACTACATCTCGATCAGTTGCATAACGCTCGCGCGAAACCTTAATTATTTTATCGCGATTAACAGCTATTTGAGGTTTTAAAGGAGGCAAAGTATGAGCTGAAAAAGGACGCGAAGCCATTCCATCAATCATTAATCTTAAATAAATATCAGCAAAACCTAAATTAACTAAATCCTGAGCAGTAAATTCAGGCGCAAATTCTTTTTCCAGATATTCAGCATCATAAGCGCCTACTCGAAAAGAAACTAAAGTGCCAACATTTCCCAAAGCTGCGTCGCGAACTGATTCTTCCATTTGTGAAATATATTGATGAGCTAAAATCAAATTTAAACGATATTTTCTCGCTTCTGATAAAATACTGGCAAATGATTCTGTAGCAAAGTTTTGAAATTCATCCACATAAAGATAAAAATCTCTTCTTTCTTGTTCTGGCGTATCAATTCTTGACATAGCTGCTAATTGCAAACGAGTAATCAGCATAGCTCCTAATAAGGCTGAGTTATCTTCTCCAATCGCGCCTTTGGATAAATTCATAATTAAAATCTTGCCTTCATCCATTACCTTTCTTAAATCAATCGCTGATTTAGTCTGGCCAACAATATTCCTGATTAAAGAGCTGGTTAAAAACTGGCCAACCTTATTCTGAATCGGAGCAACTGCTTCAACCATAAACCTATCCGGATATTTAGCAAATTCATCGCGCCAAAAACTTTTAACCACTGGGTCATTTGTTTTTTCAATCACTTTATTCCGATAATCTTTATCAGTCAGCATGCGCATAATTCCTAACAAAGTAGAACCCGGATATTCTAATAAAGATAGAATCGCATTTCTCAAAAGATATTCTAATCTTGGACCCCAAGTTTCCGCCCATAATTTTTTAAACACGCCAACTAAGCCAGAAGCGACTAAATGGCGATGTTCTGGATCAACCTGCTCAATTACATTAAAAGCAATCGGATATTGCAAATCAGCCGGATCAAAATAAATAACATCATTAATTCTTTCCGGAGGAACAAAATCAAGCATTTTTTGAGCAAATTCTCCATGCGGATCAACTACTCCGACTCCTCGGCCGGATTGAATATCCTGAATCGCCATATTTTCCAATAAGGTAGTTTTTCCGGTTCCGGTTTTTCCAATTGCATAAACATGCCTGCGCCGGTCTTCCGGTTTAATCCCGAATTTTACCCGCTGATTTCTAAAATTTGTTTCAGCAATAATATCTATTTGATTCATAATTCTTCTAAGGGCAAACCTGCTGGCGGCTGTCCTTTTTTAGCTTCTACCTTAGGCAACAAAGGAGCTTTAACCATTTCTCCAGGAAAATGATAAACCGTAGCTAATTCTTCAATATTTAAAACAAATGGATTAGAACGAACAAAAAACCATTTTAAAATAGGAAGTTTTTCAAAAAACAAAGGATTTAAATATGAAATATGATTAGAATAAGTAGTGAAATTCCTTTTTTTGTAATCAGCTAAAACTCTTTCTTTGCGATAAAGCTCGCGAGTCCCTTTAGCTTGATAAGAATAATCAATATTCGGAGTGACTTTGCCATTTGGCTTAAAAGCGTTCAAATGCTGAGTGTTTAATTGTTTATAAGCTCCGATCACAGCAGCTACATTGCTTTTGCTAAAATCTTCTTTAGCGCCAAAATAGATTATTCGAATAATTGTTTCATAACCTAATTTAGCAGTCTTTTTTTCAATTGAATTAATAATCTCCTGTTCATTTTTAGTAATACTCCATAAAAATGGGTTTTCTTGTTTTTTTTCTTCTTCAGCTGAAACATAAGGCTCTCCAGTAATTAATTCTTTTAAAATCCCGACAAACTCATCAATAATCTGTCTTAACCAAGATTTTTTTTCTTCTTTTTTACGGCCAATTAATTCATCTCTTTTACTATCTCCGGCTTTTTTCCAATCATCTTTTATCGGACGAATTAAAGTTTGAATCCAAATTTGCTCCCTTGAACCAATCCGAGTAGCCACTTCTAACAAAGAAGCAATTGAATCAACTCTCTGATCATCTGAAGCAGCTTCTTTTTCAAATTCATAATAGGTTCTAATCGGATAACAATCATCTTTAACAAATTCTAATTCACTTCCCCATAAATCATATTCCCCGCTTTTTATCTTTTCTGCGGAAATTGCATTTGTATAATCATCTACTTGTAATATTTCTGATTCTGGATAATGAGCGTAAATATTTGATTCAACAATATTTCGAAAAATTTTAGGGGTTCTGATAAAGAATCGAACTTCTCCGCCCAAACTAACCAATTCCATAGAAAACCATTTTTGAAATTCTCCCTTAATATTCTGCTCTTTCCAATTAGGCCCGCTTTGAGTCCCATGCAAACCCGCAAAAAATTGCTCCATAGCAAAAGGAGTTTTCTTAACATCGCTCGGCGGCCTCACCTCCAAAAGAACCCATTCTAAATTCTCTATAAATTGATTTCGCTTGTATTTTAACCAAAAATCTTTAGCCAGAAAAGCTAAAATCAGCGGAAGATAAATCCACCACAGGGATAAAATAAACCCTCCAGCGCGGTAAAGAACAGAAAGTAATGATGAAAAGATTTCAAAACCGCTCATTTTTAAATTTTAAGATAAATTTTATTCCTATTTCGCCAAAATATATTTTCCTTCTGAAGTGCGAGTAAAATAATTTTTGTTTTGCAAATTAATTAAAATGGTATTTTCTTTAACCAAGCGTCTTTTTTGAACCTGATTAATAATTTGCTCTTTATTCATCGGACCGTTTTCTTTTAAAATCTGGCTAATGACTTGTTTAACAGTTCCGGGCTGATATCCCCATTCACGCAAAGCATAAGTTCCCCGGCCAATTAAAACGAAACGATCATCTTTAATCAATTCATTATGAACTGTTTGCGCCTGAGCAGTATTTTTACCTAATCCAGCTTGATTAATTAAATCAGCCACCTGCACAAAATGCAACGGCTGTTGTTGTTTTTTTAAAACCACATAAGCTTTATCTTTAGCTCCGCGCGGATTAACTTCAGGCCATTTAACAAATCCAAAACGATTAAATCCGTCTTGGCTAATCTGCTTAGCGCTGTCTAAATATGAAGCCAGCGCTTTTTTATCAATATTTAAATTAACTTGCTGCAATGATTTAATTAATTCATTCAAACTTAACGGATGACCAGCTTGTTCTAAAATTTGGCTAACTTGCTCAAGCGTTTTTTCAGCTTGTTTTAATGAATTTTTTGAATCAACCCAAATTGGATAGAATTTGTCTGATTCAACAAAACGCTGATATTGCTTATTCAGGCTTAGCATAAAAAAGACTGCGCCCCAGCTCGCATCAGCTTGCTCGCGCTGAGTTACTAAACTGAATAAACGCTTTTCTCTAACTAAACCGCCTTGCTGTTTAAAGAAATCATTTAAATAGCTATAAACCGGATTAATCTTATTCATTGCCTGGCTTTTTCTTAACTCAGAAAAAGCGGCTTGCTCTATTTGGCGAACCCGCTCTCTGGTAATCCCATATTGCTGGCCGATTGACTCCAAAGTCATTCGCTGGCCATTCTTAAGGCCAAATCTCAACTTAAGCATGTCTTTAGTCCTAGAATTGGAAATTTTCTGCAAAAGTTGGCCAGTTAAATTTTCATATTTATTTTTTGAATTCATGTTAGTACTTTTAATTTAACACAATTGGAAATATAAGTCAAATAAAATTTACTCTTTTCCTATTTTCCGATTATACCAAACCACTACTAAGGAGCTAGTAATGAAAATAGAAGAATAAGTTCCAATGATTATACCAACAATCAAAGCTAAGGAAAAATACTTAATGCTTATTCCGCCTAAAAAGAAAATCGCCAAAAGAACGAATAAGGTGGTTAAGGCGGTATTAATACACCGGCTCAAGCTTTGATTAATGCTTTGATTAACTATTTCTTCAAAATTATTCCAATTAACCCGCAAAAGATTTTCTCTGAGCCGATCAAAAATAACAATACTATTATTAACAGAATAACCTAAAATTGTTAAGAAAGCAGCTACAAAAGCCAATCCAATTTCAAATTCAATCAAATAAGTTAACAAGGAAAATACGCCTAGAGTAATAATCAAATCATGAAATAAAGCTGCAATGGCGACTAATCCGTATTGCCAAGAAGCAACCGGCTGAGAAACTTTTCTAAATGACCAGGCAATATATATGATAATTGCTATTAAGGATAATAGAATCGCCCAAAAAGCTTTGTTTTGAAGCTCTTGACCAATCAATGGACCAACTGATTCAAATCTTTGCTCTTGCTGCTGGGAAACTCCTAACTTATTTAAAATCTGCTGATGCGTTTCTTCATCTACATCCTTAAAGCGCAAAATTAAACTTTTTTCTCCAGCTGGCTG
This sequence comes from uncultured Candidatus Saccharibacteria bacterium, assembly GCA_964544485.1. Classification (GTDB taxonomy): domain Bacteria; phylum Patescibacteriota; class Minisyncoccia; order Portnoybacterales; family UBA2143; genus CAZJBH01. Next base: position 26,438 of record CAZJBH010000004.1, on the reverse strand, counting down.
CAAATCAATCTGACCTAAATCTAGCTCGCCTAATTTTTCTTGAACCTGAGCATTGCTTGGCCTTTCATTTTGAAAAACTATCTCCATTAAGGAACCGCCGGTAAAATCAACTCCTAAAGGCAAGCCGCGAAAAAACAAACCGAAAATACTGGCCGCTAATAAAAGGATTGAAAGAGAAAAATAAATTTTACGATAACCTACAATCTTCATAATAAATATTTATTGCCAAAGCCATTTAAAATTTTCTAATTTCTTGCCGGCAAAAAATCTTAAAAACGACTTAGTCACAATAATGGCTGAAATCATGCTAATTAAAACTCCAATTCCTAAAGTCAAAGCAAATCCCTTGACTAAGCCGGTTGCAAAAATAAATAGAATAATACAAGTAATAATTGTGGAAATATTTCCATCTCGAATAGCTGGCCAAGCTCTGGCAAAGCCTTCATCAATACTTAAACCCAATCCCTTGCCCTGTTTTCTCTCTTCTCTGAATCTTTCAAAGATTAAAATATTTGCGTCAACTGCCATGCCAATTGAAAGAATGAATCCGGCAATTCCAGCTAAAGTCAAAGTAACCGGGATTAATTTAAACAAAGCTAAAACTACGGCAATATAGATAAATAAAGCTAAACTAGCTAAAATACCAGGCATTCGATAGAAAAAAATAAGAAATAAAAGAACTGCTAAAAATCCATAAATTCCAGCTTTTAAAGATTTATCTAAAGAAATTTTTCCCAAAGAAGCGCCGATTGTCTGCTGATTAACTAATTCAATCGGTACTGGCAAAGCTCCGGCATTTAAACGCTGGACTAATTCTTTAGCTTCATCAGTAGAAAAATTACCGGTAATTTGAGCCTTACCTCCGCTAATTGCCTGCTGAACAGTTGGCGCGCTAATTGGAGATTCATCTAGATAAATAGCAATTCGCTTGCCAATATTTTCTTTAGTTAACTCTTCAAATATTTCGCTCCCTTCGCTATTAAACTCCAAGCTCACACTTGGCTGATAAGTTTGCTGATCAAACTGTATCTGAGCTCCTTTTAAATAGCGCCCGGTTAGCTTAGTTGGCTGAAAATATGGATCTTGCATTAATAATTCTTGCTCTGCTTGGCTAATCTCACGTCCTTCTTCTAATTTCTTTCTAGCTTCTTCTTGATCTGCTAAAATATTCTGCGTTTCTGATTCAGAACGCTCTTCGCGAAAATCCAAAGAAGGAGTCTGGCCAATCATAGCAATTGCCTGTTGAACATCCTTAACTCCGGCTAATTCAACAATCAAACGATGATGAGAACCGGTTTTATTCACCTGAACAACCGGTTCAGCCACGCCAAACATATTAATTCTCCGCTCAATTACATCGCGCACTCCCTGCATAGATTCAGCATAATCTTCCGGAGCAACATTTGATAAATCAGCTTCGTAAACTAAATGCGTGCCGCCTTGTAAATCCAAACCCAATTTAAAGCCATTTTCTGAAAAAGATGGAATCGGATTAAAACTTACCTTATTATTCACCCAATCAGCCCCTTGATTCCAAGCTTGCGGATAATCAAAAAAAGCAGCTCCTAAGCCAATGACGAAAATAAGAATAATAATGCTACCAGTACTTTTAAAACCAAACCCGCGGCTGGCGGGCTTGCTTGATTTTGAATCTATTTTTTTAGTAAAAATTCCCATTAATTATAAATTACTCTATTTTTTTAAATTTGTAAAGTCTATTAAATTCTCTTGTTTTAGCTCTTCAAGAATATTATCCGGAATTGGAATTGCTTTCCGCTTTGGGCTAATCCCAGGATAGCGCCAGGCAGAAATCATTATTTTTCTTTTTCCTTTTAATTGATACATCAGCCAAATCTCGCTTGTTTTTTTAACAAATTTAACTCTTGAAATTATTGGCTGCATAACTGCAATTGTATCCGGAGCAATCCCTTCTTCTTTTCTGGTTGGATTTCTTAAAATCCTTCGCAATCTTGCTTCAGACAAGCGATAATACATCATTTTCCTCTTAATATGATTCGTCCAATAAAAATCTTTTGTATTTTCAGGATTCTTAAAAAACATTATTCAATCAAAGAATGAGTTAAAATTTTGGTTATTTTCCTTTTGCCTTGATAAGTCGCATCATGAATAATTGGATATTGATATTCTCCTCGATGACTAATTGCCTGGTGATTGCCTAAATAAAAACCAATATGAATATGTTGGCCGCTTTTAAATTCTTTTTCTTCCCAAATCAAAACATTCCCTGGCTTTAATTCTTCTGTTTCCTGCCAATTATTTTTTAACATATCCTTGATTGTTCCAGCAACTGTAGCGTGAGGAACAGAAATTAAATCAAAGATTTTAAGAATGCAAGAAAGATAATAAGCGCAAGCAAGCTGGCCATTCTGTAAAACATCTTTTGTTTGATCATTTTTCAAAACAAAAAGCTTCCGAAACATCTGGCTGTTTTTACTTCCTTTAATCATAGCTAAATAGTTTTGATAAGTTTGAATTTGAAATTGCTTATTTCTTGACATTTTTTTAAAATATGATAAGGTTATGAAAATTAGAACAGTTCTTTACAGGAGGATAAAATGGAAAATGAAATTAGCTTCATTTATCCGGGAAATATTCGTCCTAGCCAAATAGTAGAAGATATGTCTTGCAAAGGAAATGGCGAACAAATTTTAAAAGGTTCAGAGGTAATTGGCTATTTTCAAAAAAATCTTATCATTGTTTTTAAAAACGCTTTTGGAAACGGGATACATATCCCTGCTTATCTCAAAAAGATCTAACCCAAAGCCGGTTCTTCCGGCTTTTTTACTTGCCTTAACTATTGACAAATATTATTAAATATGCTAGAGTATAAATAATTAAAAACCTACAATCAGGAGGAAAGAAAATGACAGGAATTCAGTTTTTCAAAATTACTTCAGAAAATGTTCGGCCATCGCACATTGCCCGGGATCTCAACGCCCACCCAAATGGAGAATTCTTTCTCCGAAACGGAAGACCAATCGGCGGAATCATCAAGCACAATCTCGTGGCCATTGATCCACAGGCCGACCTCAGACCGCCCATGTACCTCAAGAAAGTGCACCTTGCCCGACGAATCCATTAATAATGGATTCTCAAACACAACATTCTAACAGACCAGCTAACCAAAACGGCTGGTCTTTTTTATTTTCCATGACATTTTTTGAATTTCTTGCCGCTTCCGCATGGACAGGGATCATTCCGTCCAACCTTATTCTGTCCTGAATCTACAATCTGATTAGACTGTCTTGATTGCTGCTCAGCAGGCGCTAAACCAATCTTAAAAATCATATTCACCGCAGTTGATTGGATTGAGCCTAATAACTGCTGGAACAAACGCATTCCTTCGTTTTTGTATTCAACCAAAGGATCTTTTTGGCCATAAGCCCGCAAACGGACACTATCCCTTAAATGACTCATATTATCAATATGATCCATCCATAATGAATCTATGCTGCGCAATAAAACAAAACGCTCTACTTGCCGCATTGGCATTTGTTCCGGCTTAAGCTCTTTTTCTCCTAAATCTTGGGCTTGATTAATCTCCTTTTCTTTTTCCTGATAAGCTTGCTTGGCTAATTCAATTAAATATTCTGATACTTTTTCAGGATTTTTAAACTCTTTTAATTTTTCTTCTAAATTATTAGAAATTGAGAACATGCTTTGGCTTATCTCGCTGATTTCTTTTAAATTCCAAGGCTGGGCTTGAGTATGCAATTCAACCGCATCCCTAATTTGATTTTCAAGCATCTCTAAAAACTCTGGCTTTAAATTTTTTTCTTTTAAGACTTCTTTTCTGCGGCGATAGATTGTATCCCGCTGTTTATTCAAAACATCATCGTATTCCAAAACATGCTTTCGAATATCAAAATTATGACCTTCAATTTTGCTTTGAGCTGATTCAATCGCCCGAGAGATCATTTTATTCTCAATTGGCTGGTCTTCCGGAACCCTTAAAGTATTCATTAAGCTAGAAACTCGATCTCCGCCAAAAATTCTCATTAAATCATCTTCTAAAGAAGCGTAAAACTGTGAAGAACCAGGATCTCCCTGCCGACCGGCCCTGCCTCTTAACTGATCATCAATTCTTCTAGCTTCATGGCGCTCAGTTCCAATCACATGCAAACCGCCTAAATCAATTACTTGTTGATGGATCTTTTGCCATTCTTCAGCTGAATAATCTTCTGGACGGCCGCCAAGAATAATATCTACTCCCCGGCCAGCCATATTCGTAGCCACGGTCACCGCGCTTTTTTTCCCGGCTTGGGAAATAATTTGGGCTTCCTGCTCATGATTTTTAGCGTTAAGAATTTGATGCGGAACCCCGGCTCGTTTTAAATATTCAGCCAAAAGTTCGTTTTTCTCAATAGAAACCGTACCGATTAAAACTGGCTGTCCTTTTTGATTTCTTTGCTTAACATCTTCAACAATCGCTTTAAATTTAGCTTTTTCCGTTTTATAAATCACATCTGACAAATCCTGCCGAATCATTGGCTTGTTAGTCGGCACCACTGTTATTTCCAACTGATATACCTTATGAAATTCTTCAGCTGAAGTCAAAGCAGTTCCGGTCATTCCAGCTAATTTAGGATACATTCTAAAATAGTTTTGAAAAGTAATTGAAGCCACGGTTCGGCTTTCCTGTTGCACTTGAACATTTTCTTTAGCTTCCAAAGCTTGATGCAAACCATCAGAATATCTTCTTCCTGGCATTAACCGGCCGGTAAACTCATCTACAATAATTACCTGATTATCCCGAACTACATAATCGCGATCTTTTTTAAAAAGAGCTTCAGCGCGCAAAGCTTGCTCTAAATGATGAACATAGCGAATTCCGCCTTCTTGATAAATATTCTCCATGCCAAGTATTTTTTCAACTTTGCTAATTCCAGCTTCAGTTAAAGTAACTGCTCTGGCTTTTTCATCAATATTATAATCCTGATTTTCTTTTAATTGAGGGACTAAACTGGAAAACTGCTGATACATTTTGCCTGAATCAGCGTCTGGCGCGGAAATAATTAAAGGAGTTCTGGCTTCATCAATTAAAACACTGTCCACTTCATCAATAATCGCGAAAAAAGGATCGCGCTGGACCATAGTCTCCAAAGAAGGAGCCATATTATCGCGCAAATAATCAAAACCAAATTCATTATTAGTCCCATAAGTAATATCTGCCTGATAGGCTTGTTTGCGTTCAACTTTGCGCAAATTCTGCATTTCTACGGTAACTTCATTTTCATCCGGCTCAGTTTGAGGATTGAATAAATAGGCTTGGTCATGATTAATACAAGCGCAAGACAAGCCTAATAGATCATAAACCGGGCCCATCCAATTAACATCGCGCCGGGATAAATAGTCATTGACTGTAATCACATGCGTTCCTCTGCCAGCTAAAGCGTTTAAATAAATGGCTAAAGTAGCAGCTAGAGTTTTTCCTTCGCCTGTTTTCATTTCAGCGATTTCTCCCCAATGCAAAGCAATTCCGCCAATCAACTGAACATCAAAATGTCTCTGTCCAAGAGTCCGCTTAGCTGATTCTCTAACCAAGGCAAATGCTTCAGGCAAAACTTTATCAAGCGCTGAATTATTAAAAAGAATATTTCCCTGTTCATCTCGCTCTTCTTTTTGGTTAGCTAATTCCTGTTGAACTTTTTCTTTAAGCTGAAGGCTTTTTTGCTTTAATTCCTCATCTGAAAGAAGCTTGATTTTTTCTTCAAGCTGGTTAATTTGATCAACCAATGGCTGAATTTCATTTAATTTTTTTTGATTGTCATCCCTGACAAATTTGCTTAAAAATGACATAGATTCTATTACTTTAACTTAATTTAAGTTAAAAATCAAATTAAAATAAAATTAATAAGCCGCAGCTAAAAAACTGCGGCTTTATTTATTTCCCTAATTAAAATCTATTTTCTTTTAATAATTTTTTTAGATTTAGGTTTGCGAAAACGCGCCAGAGAACTAAGCCGCCAAAACTTTTTCCAAGATCTGGCTCCCCGGATGTATTGGGTTTGAGTTTTATCCTTGAATTGCCTGACTTCCCTTTTTAATTCATCTTTAACCAAATCTATGGCTGCGTATAGGGATTCTTCGGTTTCAGAAACCCGAATTAATTTGCCGCCGATTGACAGATTGACTTCTGCTCGGCAAATCTCTCCTTGGCGCTGGCCTTTTTTAATCTTGCCAACTTCCACTTCAGCTTTAACTAAATCCGGATTCGTATTTTTTAAATACTTTTCCAAAGACCCGATTTTATCGTTAACATACTCCTTAATCGCCGGAGTTAAATCCATATTGGTTGATTTGATAATTATTTGCATAAAAATGTTTAGATTAATTGATTATGAATTAAATATTCCAATATTTTTTGAGCGCTTTGTTGAGGAGTTTCTTGATCAGTTCTAACTTCTATCTCTGCTGATTCTGGTTCTTCATAAGGATCATCTATCCCGGTAAAGTTTTTGATTTTTCCTTGCCTAGCTTTTTGATACATCCCTTTAACATCTCTTTGCTCGCAAACTTGAATCGGCGCGTTCACAAAAACTTCAACATAGCGTTTAATTTTTTTGCGATTACGCTGACGAGAACTTTTATAAGGAGAAACAAAAGAGGCAATCACTAAATTTCCTTGATGATTTAATTGATGAGCCAAATCACCGACCATTCTAACATTCTTGTTTCGATCTTTTTTAGAAAAACCTAATTTAGTATGAATCTTTTGCCTGATCTTATCTCCGTCTAAATGCTGATAAGGAATATCTCTTGCTTTTAAAAGTTTAATTAACTCTAAAGCAATGGTAGTTTTGCCTGCGCAAGGCAATCCGGTTAACCATAAAACCAAACCCTGTTGTTTTCGCTGATTGCCAAAGAACTTTATCATATCTTATCTCCTCCTGCTAAGATTTAATTGCATATCTTAATTTCATTATATAGGCAAACAAAGAAAAAGGCAAATTTAAAATCCAAGATAATTTATTTCTTCCTTTAACTTAATTTGATATTTTTTAAAAACTTCTTTTTTAACTATTTTAATTAATTCTTTAACTTGCTTAGCTTTAGCCTTGCCTAGATTAATAATGAAATTAGCATGCTTTTCTGAAACCATTGCTTGCTTAATTCTTTCTCCTTTGAGTCCAGCTTTGTCAATTAATTCTCCGGCATGATATCCAGCAGGATTTTTAAAAATACAGCCAGCTGAAGCGTATTCTAATGGCTGGCTTTGCTTTCTTTGAATTAAATATTGGTTTGTTAAGGCATGACTCTTTTTAGAATCGCCTTTTTCTAATTTTAAGCATACTTTCAAAATTAAATCATTTTTTTGCTCAATCTTTTCAACAATTGAACTCATTTCTTGGTCATAAGCACTGGCATTTACTTTAACTGCTCCGCCAATTGTTCCGGGAATGCCAATTGCCCATTCTAATCCAGTCAAGCCAGCCTTAATTGAAGCAGAAACTAAATCAGCTAATAAAGTTCCTGAGTCAGTTATAATTTTATTTTTCAAAATTTTAAAATTATTAGCCTGGTTTTTAACGATTACTCCGTTAAAGCCAGCATCATTAACTAAAAGATTGCTTCCTTGGCCGAGAATAAAAAAAGGCAAAGATTTGCTTTGAGCATAATCAATTGCCTTAGTTAAATCTTGAGGCTGTTGGGCTTTAATAAAGTATTTGGCTGGTCCGCCAATTTTAAAACTAGTATGCAAAGCCAAAGAAACATTTTGCTGAATTTTTAACATATTTTATTAATTCTATTATATCTCAAACTTTAATTCAACCAAAAAACCGGCCTAAGCCGGTTTTTATGATTAATCACAATTCAATTAAGATCTCTTTTTCATTCTAAATCCGCGGATAATGAAAAAGATTATTCCAGCGGCAATTAACAAAATAAGTATTCCGATGAAAGCATTCCCGGTTCCAAAGGTAATAATATCTCCAATACTAGCTAAGAGAGAAGCAGATTCTTCTGATTCTTCGTCTTCTTCAGCTACTGTTTCTTCTTCAGTTTGAGCCCCTTCTTCAGTCTCTGGCTCTGTTGTTTCTTCTTGAGTAGCGCCTTCCTCTGGCTGAGTCTGCTCGCCAGCTTCTTCTTCTGAATCAGCTGGAGCAGTTTCTGGCTGAGAAACTGGCTGCTGAGGAGGAGTTGTAACCGCTTCTACATTAACCGAAGCTGAAGCTAAACTAGAACTTAAAACATTCTGATTGCTAGCGTCATAAGCAGCTGAATCAGAACTTAAACTAATCATTCCGCTGCCTGCTTGTTTAGCTAAAAAAGTGACTGTTCCGAAAACAGCTGAAGTTGGTATTCCGCCCGGATAACCAGCTGTTTTTATTAATTGACCATTTGTATTATCAATTAAATCATAGCCGCTTTGCGATAATTGCATCCAATTAGCAGCAAAATTAAAAGCTGTTACTTCTAATAGATCCGCTGGATAGTTAATAACATTTTTAACTGTATAATTTCTTACTCCTTGAGGATCCAAGCTAACAGTTAAATTAAAGCTTTCTCCTGGATTAAGATTAAAGCTATTTGGTGAAAAAGAAATTATACTTGCTGCCAAGCTAAAATTAGCTAAAGCAATTCCTCCTAAGATAAATAAGCTTGTTATTAGTATTTTTTTTGTCATAATTTTATATTCCCTAATTTACCCCGTCCAATAAATCATTAATAAGTTAAAATCAAAAATATCTACTCTTCCATTATTATCAAAATCAGCTATATTTCCTGTTTCTTCTTTTCCCCAATTTACCATTAAAGCGTTGAAATCTAAAATGTCTATTTTATCATCTGAATTAGTATCTGCTGCCTGGGCTGCTTCGCTAAGAGGGGTTGGTCCGGAAGGAGTGCTTGGAGTAGAACCGCCGCCCGGAGAAGCAGGAGGAGTTGTATCATCTCCTGAGTCAACAACTACTGGATCGCCAAAAATAGCGTAAGGAGTTCCGCCTTGTTCTATTTCAAAAGTAATCTTGTTAGCTGTTTTATCTATGCTAAAAGGACTAATCTCAACCCAATCAGTTCCATTAAACCAATAAGGACTGATTGTATCTTCATCTATCTGGCTATCATCATAGCTTATGGTGATAGAAATAGTAATATCATCTTCGCTATCTATCTTAATTTCATAAGCGTTTAATAAATTTTTGCCTGAAAAAATAGCCACATTCCCACTTTCCATTTTTTGAACCTTTTCTATCAATGCATTCGTGCTCACATTAGAAGAAATAGTAATGTTTAAATCACTACCTACACTAATATTTGTATAAGAAGGATCTGACGGAGTAATTGCTACTGTTTGTCCTTCAATAGTTTCTCCTTCGCCCATTTCAATCGTGCCTACTGAACCATCTACTGTTAAATCTTTGTTAGAGTAACCTCCGTTAACAAAAACAGCTGATTGCTCTGTATCAATACCGCTAACAAAAAAATTAATCTCTTCTCCAGATCTATTACTCTCAGGGTCTCTGACGAAAAATAGATTTGGAGTAAAGCCATATTTGCCGTCTGTTATAGAAGTACTGGCTACTACCTCTCCACCTATCCTTGCCTCAACTACCAGATTATCCGGAGCCGGACCATTTGAAAAATCAACTGATCCGTAAAATTGATGCGGAATACCCGGAGCTGCTTCTGCCAAAAGAGGCAGAAACAGCGCCGTAATTATACTAATTTTGATTAAAGATGATTTCATATTTACTTAATTCTCAGGAATTAATCTTCTGAACTATGCCTATTTCCTGGAGCATATGGACTATCCTCTGTTAAGAATGCCCAAAATGCGCTACCCGAACTAATTATTGAATCAGGACTAAGAAGACGAGAAATACTGTATCCATCATTAGGATCATAAGGATCATAGGTAATTAAATTACTAGAACTATAGTTATCACCAATCGTATAAAGCGCATTGCTAATTGAAGATTCTGTATCACCGGCTCGTTGAAAATAACCAATTAAGTTCCAACCACTAAGCAGATTTATTGAAGGCATGCTAGCACTCGGAGTTCCTTGAGAACTATATAAACTTCCCTGACCTTCAATAACCGTATCAGCGACTACATCTACCCAATAACCATAACCAGGTTCCATAGTAGTTAAATTACTAGTTCCTGAGCTTCCTGCATGATAAACTTTCCATTCATCATTTTCAACATCATATTGCCAAACAGTATTTATATCTGCTTCAGCATCTCCTAAAACATCTGAAATATCAGTTCCTTGAGAAGGAACGGTTGGGATAGAAATAAGATTCATTTTACCGCCTTCTAATTCTATAGAATAATTAGTTAAGGTTATAAAGCTCCAACTATTTTCTGCTAATTGATTACCAGCTAAATCTATAACATCAGACAAAGTAACTGTATATTCTGTATTAAATCCTAAATTACTATTCGGAGTAAATGTAAGCGTATTATCAGCAAAATTAAACGTTCCAGCTACAGAATCCAGAGAGAAACAACTTGACCAATCACTTCCAGCGCCGCATTGAACCTCTTCATCAAATTCAACACTAACAGTTGAATCTAAATTTACTCCAACAGATCCATTAGGAGGAGTCTGGGAATTAACATTAGGTGTATCACTATCTTGAACAGTGCAATCCGCTGCTGTGCACCATGGCCTAAAATCAACATTATCACTAACTTCATCGCCTAACCCGCCAAGATTATCATCAGAATGATAAGGTCCTTTATTTGAACCCCACCAGTTAAATTCACCTATTACCGTTATATCAGAAATGTCATTTTTTACACCAAAATCATTACCCACAATCGTACTTTCAATAATAGTTGTATCGGCTGGAGTTGGGTCTTCTGCTAACCATTTTGGCTCTAACCACAACCCAATCTTATTACCGGTTAATGTTGCATCAGTGATAGTAATATCACTACTATCTTTTTTCACCACAATTCCAGCTCCACCCTCAGCTGGACCATTAGTCCCATTATTCAATGCAGTTATTTCGCTAATATCAGCATGAATAACGTTTTCTAAGCTAATTCCAAAACCATAATAAGGGCCTTCAGAAGTACCAAGAGGACTACCTCCTACATTATTATTAAACTCCCCGCCAGTAATAATTAAATTCTCCATTGTGCCTTGAGTGTTAAAGCCCATTATTCGGTTATTATTTGCGCTTGTATTAGTTAAGGTTACGCTATTAACATCTACAGAAGGCGCAAAATAGATACCGCGATCTCCATTATTATTAGCCTGACAATCAATAAGGGTAACACCAGAAATTGATTCATCACCATCAAAGACAAATCCAGAACCATCATTTCCCTCTACTATTACATCATCAAAAAAGAGATCAGAAGGAATATTATCAACGCCTTTGATCCGAATACCAAAATCGCTGTTTTTGACTGTTAATCCTGTAATATTAACATTCGCGGCATCAATCCACAAAGCAGTAGTATGAACTCCAGCAGTATGGTTTTCATCTAGAATAGTAGCATCGCTACCCGCGCCTTGTAAGGTTAATGGGTTATTAATCATCACTCGGTTCCAGTCTGGACCACCCATATCTTCGGGATCATATATCCCCGCTGCTACATCTACTATTCCATCTTCATTCACCGCATCAATACCTTCTTGAATAGTGTCAAAACAATTAAATCCTGCGTATTCATCATTATCCACATTACAAGAAGAAGTATCAGTATGAATATAGACCTTGTCTAATCCAACCTCACAAGAATCCTTTGTCATATCAGAATCAAGATACCAACAATCATAATCAGCATCCCCGGAAACAATCGTAGCGAAATCCGGCGCAGCAGAACCCCACCAGTTATTAGTCGCATCAACTGTCTCCGCACTATCAATTACATATAACTCCAGACTGGTATTAGAATGAATTTTGTTGTCAAAGATTGAAACTTCAGCAGTTGTGGCCTCATCAATTTGAATCCCATCATAGTTATTAATAATGGTATTATCTAAGATATCCACATTAACTCCTTTAAAGCTAATTCCACAAGCATCATCTCTTGGATGATTCAATCCATTATTTTCAATAGTATTTCCCTGAATAGTAACAGTATCCGTTGATCCCCATAATCCAATTCCAAATAATCCCATTCCATTAATAATATTATCCGCAATAGTTAAATTAGTATTGTCACTTCCCATAATTCCTTCTCCGTATCCAGCATTACTATCTACTAATCCATTAATATTGTTTTCCGAAATAACACAATTATTACATGAAGTTATATATACTCCAGAAGGATCATCTGTTATATTTTCAGCTGGAACAATGCTATTACCCGTAATAGTAACATCGTTTCCTCCATTCGTTCCAGAAAATCCATTTTTATTTATAGAAAACTTATTCTGATTAACTATCATTGTATTTCCACCCTTAAAGACAATACCATAAAACCCACTAATAATATTGTTTTCCACAGTCACATTGTCAGCACTACCGCTTGATCCTCCAACTCTAATAACGCTAGTTTCAGCATTGTTAAAGGTCGGATGACCAACTAAAGTAAATCCTTTAATACTTACTCCATTTGCACCATTGGCAATTTCGATTAAAACATTTGGATTAGGATCTGACAAACCCTCTTCGGTAATAATCGCTTCAACAGATGAATCAGTTCTCAACCCCCCATCAACCGGATTAACTAAAGATTGTGGACCAATAAGATTAATTGGCTTAGAAATCGAAAGTCGTTCCGCATAAGTTCCTGCCACAACATTCACTGTTCCGTCTGTTCCTACTGCGTCAACACCTTCCTGGATAGTGGCAAAAGCGTCATAGCCAAAAATATGGCTATCTGAATCTCCATCTGAATAACTGCTATCAACATAGACCTGACTCGGCGCTTCATCGCTTAAGATAGTCATTTCGGAATTGACATAATAAGGCTCAAAAGTAACATTTTCACATACAAGAGCATCAATACTGCTTTTTTCTGCCGTTCCCCAATAGTTTTCAGCAGCATCTACTGAAGGACAAGTAATTAATCCATCGCCGTCTTCAGCATTAATTGCTTTTTCTACATTTGAGAAAATGTTTTTATCAGTTATTGAGGCTGAAGCTGTCTCTTTTTCAAAGTTTATAGCCCACTTTAAATCATGGAAATTATTTCCAGCTATATCCGCATCAGAATTATCAGTACCAGCATAATATGAACCTACAACTATTCCTGTATCGCAATCATATATTTCGTTATCATATATGTTGGCGTAAGAGTCGCCATCGCCTCCATAAGAACTTATGAATATACCTGGTGAATCCCATGTAGGATTATCAGTAGTACTTAAAGCGTTATAGAGCGTATTTTCATAAATCTCTACATTAGAACCACCCCATAGATTAACTAAATTCTGAACTCTGTCATTACCATTCACATTATCCCCGATAACCTCATTATAATAAAATTCTCCATCTGAATTGATATATCTAATTCCTCTTTTATGAAAAGAAGAAATATTATTGTGATGGATATTGCTATTAGTAGATCCTTCTATTCCTATTCCGTTAGAGCTTGTTTCCCAAATATTTTTTATTGTAGAATTTTTAATTTCTACTCCATCTGTATTTTCTACTAATATTCCGTAATCAAAATTATTATCTCCCACCGCAGATCCTGTGCCATTTACTTCTATATTATTAATTAATACATCATTTGCTGTTATTTTAACAACAAAATTATTTGTGGAATCATCTCCTTGTATTTCAGTAACTGAATTTCCTTGCAGAGTTAAACTTTTATCTATTAATACGCTTTCGTTATATGTGCCAGCTTCTACAGTAATTGTATCCCCAGCTGTGGCTTTGTTAATCGCTTCTTGAATAGTTATAAAATCAGCACCTGTTCCTTCAGCCCCAACAGTCAAAGTACCATCATTGTTAGAGACAAAAGAAATTTCATCAATATGGACATTTCCAGCAGCATCTCGAATGATTAAAGATAAAGTATTTCTTCCTTCTGATAATCCGTTAACAATCAATGAAGAACAACCAGCAATCTCATTTTCTCCATTGCCATTCAATTCATAATAGCAAGTATAAGGGCTTGTAGCATCGTTTGATGTAAAATCAAGTTCAACACTTGAATCAATTATTACTTCATCCTCTATTGGAGAAGTAATCTCTCCAGTTGGCTCTGTCCAGTCAATACTAAATGTTCTTTCCGAGACAGCGCTTTCATTATCAGCGCCGTCAGTGTTTCTCAAAAGTACTTTGCATGCATTTTCTCCTTCATCTCTACAATTTTGATCAGAGCCGACAGTTAATGTAATTGGCTGATTGCAATTTCTTGGTGTCCATGTTTGCGTTATACTTCCAGCACTTTTGACTTGATATTCACAAAAAGCTACATTTGAACCTCCTTCATCATTATCAGAAACATCAACATCAAAATCATTATTATACCATGCTCCTGCTTCAGGAGAATTAATTTCAATAGTTGGACTTGTTTTATCAACCTTAACATCAGCGCTACCAGAAGTGCTATTACCAGCATTGTCATTTACTGTCCAGCAAACAGTAGAATGTTCACTTACAGTTTTTACGCTATCATCATAAGGAGTAACTGCTTCGCAAGTTTCTCCAAATGGAACGATATCTAAAAATTTCTGATTAACTCCGCTTCCACCATTATCTTCATAAGTTAAAGTAATTTCAGCATCTGTCTTTTGCCACTCTGCTAAAGCATTAATCTCATCTTCTTGATCATCGCTTAAAGTAGTTTCCGGATTAATTTGATCCACTTTAAATTCTACTGGATTGCTAAAATCTTCATTACCGGCATTATCTTTAACATAAGAACAAACCCAAGAATGAGAAGTTATTCCAACTGAACTACCAGAAGTATAATCCTCTGGGTCAATTGAACAAACTTCTTGTTCAGAATCATAAACTAAATATCCAAAACTTTCTGTATTACAACCACTGTTAATTATCTCACTTCCTTCATCAGAACAAGTTACTGAAGCAGTTTGAGATGAATTAGTCCAATTTTCCGGTTCTCCTTCAATTCCTGCTACAGGATCTGTTCTATCAATTTTTACTATAGAACCAGGAACAACATTTTCTACATTTCCAGCTGCGTCAACTGAAAAATATTGAAGTGGATGTTCTCCTTCAGCAGACAAAGTAAAAGGACCTGAATATTCATCAGTAGTAGTAGGAGTATCTCCATTAGTAGTATAATAGATAGCCGCTAAGCCAGAAGTCTCTTCAAAAGAACTCAAAGTCACTTCAACAGACTCGTTATACCACTCTTGATCAACGCTATCAGATGTAACCGGCGCTACTGTATCTAACTTAACTGATATATTATGAACATCTTCTGTATTTCCAACAACATCTTCTGAATAATAACTAATATTAGTTATACCTTCATCATCTACTGAAATTGAAGTTCCAATAATATACTCTCCTTCATTTACAGAATAATAAGTATTTTCGCATCCAGATCCAGTAACTCCTTCAGTTCGATCATCATCACAAGTCAAAGTTATATCAAATGGCGAGGTTTGCCATTCATCTGATGCAGGCGCATTATCAGTAGTAATTGGAAAATGCACATCTACTAAAACTTGCGCATCAGGATTATTCCATCCCCCCCATTGATTATCTTCTGTATAAATACCCCAATTATACACAGTATCATCTTCTGGATTAGCAGAAACCGCTGAAAAACTAATTGTTGCGGAACCAGAAATTAAATTTTCGTTACTTGGATGCCCTCCTGTCTGGCAAATAGCATAATCATCTGTATAACTAGAAGACCAATCATACTCTTCTGAAATGTCTTCAGGACAAGAAACATCTCCAGTAATAGTAAATCCAGTAGGCGCAGTAATTTTAATTAGATATACACTATCTGGACCATCATTATCGATAGTAAAATCATAAGTATCAATACTATTACCCTGAACTTCTTCAGGACTCACGGATACTGTTGTAGCATGATCAGCTAAAACTGGCGTGAAAATAAAAAATCCGCTGGTCAAAAAGACAACGGACAACATACTTGCTACAAGCCAGTGACTTCCCCCTTTAGAGTTTATACTCCCTCTAAGAGTTTTTTTATTAGTCATAATTTCTCATAATTTGACGAAATAAAAGGGTAAATATAAAATATTTTACCCTCCTTGCTAAATTATGAAATATTAATTATTTAATTAAAAAATGCGACTTATTATTTAATCTTTAAATTATATATATCCACCCTAACTCTTTTATATATTTTTTGTCAAGACCTAATCCTCAAACCTTACTTCTGGACCAATAGTATAGTAATCTCTTTCCCATGAATTAATAATATAAACCATTTCCCATAAATGCCCGGTTTGGGTAAATTGCTCAGCAGTCATATTCAGCCAATGTTTAGTCCCATCAGCGTTTAACTCATAAACTTTTGCGTCTCCATCCGCTCGAATCATCCAAGATTCTGTATATTCATCTAAAACTTCTTGATCTACATCAATAATATCTTCCCATTTTAAATGATGATAATAATTAAAAATTTCCGCAGTTTGAATCCAGCGTTTGTAATCTCCTTTAACTATATATACTTTATATCCGTTTTTAGCGCGTAATAAGCTGCCATCTGAATATGTAATTTCTCCCTGATATTCAAAAGCGTCACTTAATTGAATTTGTTCTGCTTGACTTGTTCTAACAATTAAATCAACCTTGCCTGGATCATGAGCTGGCGCGATAAATTCAATTCTGCTAGAACTAATTATTTCAAAATCAGTAATCTGGCTGCCATCTAAAAACAAACTATCAATTAAATCCAAATTATCCCCGTTTAAAACAATCCTATCTCCTCCTTGAACATCTCCCTGGCTAGGAGACAAAGAATCTAATTCAGGAATTGGTTTATTCACGCTTGAAGCAGTAAAGGTAAAAGAAACTAAATCATCATTGCTGGTAAAATTGCTTGTTTTATGCTGATTAAAAGGAATCATAAGAATACTCTTATTCTGACTGGTAAAATTTGGGATATAGGCGACTCCCTGTTGATTAGTTAAATCCATTTCATAAACCTGAACCTGATCATCATTAAAAACAATATATGGAACCCTAAAATCAGCTTTAGAGCCAATTCCTTCAAATTCTAATTTTAAAGTATCTCGGCTGGTTTGCTGAGCTGTTCCCTGGCGAAAACGATACCAGCGCGGAGACCAGTCCTTGATTGCGCTACTTCGAGAAACAATTAAATTCGGAAACCCGCTATAACTTGAAGAAGGGTCAACATGCAAGCGCTGATAACTTAAATCCGGATTATTGTAACAATAAGCTCCGCTGCCAATACTGCAATCATTTAAATAATTGGCAATCGCCCAATCAGCAAATATATCTGAAAAATCCTGTTGATACCCTAAATTATCCAATGCCTGATTAATGCTTTCAATCCCAACCTTATTATTCAAATTCATTTGAGTAATCAATTCACTGCCATAATGAGAAGCTAAATAATGGATAAACATATTTGCTACTCCGTAATCATTAATCTTGTTTTTCCATTCTCCTAACGGATCTTCCGGAGATTCAACAAAAATATCTACTCGATCAGCTAAATAACTGCCTGAATATTTATCGTCATAACCGCAAACTGTAGGCGCGTATTCAGAACGAGATTCATTCAGCCAAACTTCTTCTTCTAAATTATGCAAAACAGTTTTCTGATAAAAAGTAATTAAATGCTGAAATTCATGCGCTAAATAAGAATTATTAATTGAAGCAAAAATATTTGGCGCGTTTAAATAAATCATTTCCCGCTGATTAGAAGAATCTACTTGAGATTGCGGATATTCATCATAAGTTCGGATATATCCTCCAGCTGTACTTTTTAATTGAGTTAATAAGACTGTAATCCGCTGATCATTATCAATTCCTGGATTCCATTCTGAACCAAAAATAGAACGGTTTTTTGGATAAAATTCATTTGCCAGATTAGCCAACTCAACCATTAAAGCGTTTTTCTTAACGCTGCTTAATTCGTTCCAATAATCATTTTCTACATAAAAATAGATATAGTCGCCATAACTTTTTAAAGTAGCAGTAACTTGGCTGCGGCCTTGAGCGTCATAACCGGCATCCACATAAAAATCAGTCTGCTCGCCTATAAAAGCCGCATTAGCAAAACCAAATGAGATAAACATCCCTCCTAGAATAAAAATAAAAATTAATTTAAATCTAATTGCCATTTTCTTTTTCTAATAATTCTAAAAAGGTTTTTGCTTCATCAGCTAAATTAGGATCCAGTTCAATTGCTTTCTGAACCATTTGCTTGGCTTTCTGAATCTCGCCTGTATCTTTGTAAACCGCAGCCAAAGCAGCGTAATAATCAGCCTGATTAGGCTTTAATTCAATTAGCTTTTGATAAATCTCTATAACCTTATCATAATCCTTAATTCGGTAATATGAATTGATTAATCGCTCTAAATTCTTAACTGTATCATATTCAAAATCCAAATTCTCTTCCATCCAGGCAAATTCTTTTTCAGCTAAATCTTGGTGTCCGGTGACAATATAGGCAGCAGCTAGATTCCAATGCGTTTCAACCACATGCGGGCTGATTTGAACCGCTTTTTCAAAATATTTGATTCCTTGATCAATCTGTCCGGAATTAATCGCTGCCTGGCCCATTAAATAGTAAAAATGGGAGCGAGTCGGACTCATTTGAATCGCTTTTTCTCCAACCTGAATAATTTTTTGCAAACGGTTTGGATCTAATTGAGCGCAATGATTCAAAGAATTCATTAAGAATAAATAGCCATAAACATCTCTTGGCGCCCGCTCTATATTTTTCTCAATTTCAGAAATAGCAAATTTGCACATTTCTTCTTTTTGCTGATTAGTTAATTGATTACTTCGAATCGCTCGATTAACTATATTCACTAAATTCTGCCTGCCTTCTGGCACTTGGTTGTCAAAATCAGCCAAAGCTTGCTTGAATTCAGCAATTGATCGCTGATAATTATCCACATGCGCGTAAGCCATGCCTTTAGCAATATGATAATTAGTTGCTGCCAAGCGAATGTTAAAATAGTGGATTGAAAAAACTGCTAATATAATCAGAATAAAAATTAAAAGAATGCTTGGCGCTCTTTTTTGATTTTCTTCAATTTTTGGTTCTGGCTCTTTTTTCAAAAAACCGACAAATCCCAAAACTGAATAAAACAAAATATAGCTGGCTAAGCAATCAAAAACAAAAAAGTTTTGAATTGCGTAAGCAAACAGCATTGCTATCATAAAGACTGCTAACAAAGATTTTTTAGCTCTTTTCCAAAGAATCCAAAAAGCAATCGCAAAAATAGCCAGATAAGCTAGCAATCCTAAAATTCCTCCATAAATTAATTGATCAACAAAAACATTATGCGCCCGGTCAAACCAAATTCGAGAACCTGGATCCCGATAAATCTTAGGATTAAAATGATCATTAAAAACAATATTAAAGTTTTCATATCCATATCCGGTTATTGGTCTCTCTTTCCATCCTTCCAAAGCTGACTCCCAGCTCATTAAACGATTCTGCACAGTAATACTTTCCAAAGAGGTATCTACCAAACGCCCAATTCCAGGCAAATTCTGCACCCATGGTTTATCATTCAAGACCCAAAATCCACCAACTAAAACAAAAATTAAAAGAATTATTCCTAAAGCGCTCTTTTTTAATTTCTTATTCTTGCTAAACCAAGCCATTAAAAAACCGAGCAAAGTCAAACCAAGAATAAGACCAACTAAAGCGCCCCGAGTCTCTGTATTGATTAAAATGAAAACTTCTAAAAGAAGAATAGCTAAATAATACCAGCGCCAATTAGAAATTTTTTCCTTAATTAAAAAATACAAGCTGAAGAAAATATGAAAGAGCAAGTAAGCAGCTACATAGGTTGGATTTCCCAAAGTACTCATTAACCTGCTTTGCCCAGGATGAACCACAAATTGCAAATTAAGCTTTTGAGCAACAGCGTATAAACTGACGACTATGCTTATTCCGATTGAAAATTTAATAAATTTAAACCAATCCTGCTTAGTTTTAAAAACTGAAGTCAGAATAATTAAAAAAGCGAATAAATGATAAAGCGTAATTAATCCTTCCCCTCGCTCAATATTGCTCCAAAAACTGTAAAAAGGATCTACTCCGAATAAACTGGCTAAAGTCATCACCAAAAGATAAATCAAAATCACCCAGGTCATTTTATTAAATCTTGGCCGATATTCAGGCCGATAAAGAGCAAGCAAGATGTAAAAAAAGACAGCTGCTTCAATTAAAATTCTAAAATACAAAATTTTTGGAGTGATAAACGGAAACATAAACTTGTCAAAAATCAAAAGAGGCGCTAAAAGAACGCCGTAAAGACAAGCCATTAGAGAATATTTAATAAGTTTAACTTTATCCATAATAATTTAATTTTAATTGATTTTGCTTGATTTATCAAGCTAAGATGATATTATAAATTATATGCCTAATTTTAAAAAAATAACTCTATTTTTAGGAGACCTGGCGGTTTTCTATTTATCCTTATTCATCGCTTTATTTATCCGTTACGGAGGAGAAGCAGTTGCTGAAAGATGGGAACAGCATTTTTGGCCGTTTACCATTCTTTATCTTGCCTGGATAACCATTTTCTATATTGCCGGCTTATACGAATTTACTTCAGCCAGAAACGGATTAAAATTCTATTCAACTGTTCTCCAATCTTTTGTTATTAATATTGCTTTAGCAATTACTTTTTTCTATTTCATTCCGTATTTCAGCATTACTCCAAAAACTAATCTTTTCTTAGATATTGGAATCATTGCGATTCTATTCTCTGCTTGGAGACAATTATATAACTATTTAATCAAAAGCTCAACCTGGATTAGCAATCTTTTAATTATTGGCAGCGGTAAAGAAATAAAATACTTAACCCAAATGATTAAAGAAAATCCGCAATTAGGCTACCGAGTAATTAAACAAATTAAGCCTCAAGACATTAAAACCCCTTTTGATATTTTAGAAATGGCCACCAAGGAAAATATTAAAACGATTGTGACTGCGATTGATCCGCATCAAGATCAAAGATTAGTCCATAGCCTTTACCAATGCTTGCCGTTAAAAATTCATTTTAGCGACTTGCCTTCTTTTTATGAAAAAATGCTTGGCAAAGTTCCAATTTCCTCAATTGGAGAAATCTGGTTTTTAGAAAATCTGACTGAAAGCCAAAAGAACTTTTATGAAGCCGCTAAAAGAATCTTGGATATGATCGGCGCTTTGATTGCCGGTCTAATTAGTTTGCTTTTATACATTTTCATTGTCCCAGCGATTAAAATAGATTCCCGCGGTCCTATTTTCTATACCCAGCGCAGAATCGGCTTAGACGGAGAAATCTTCAAAGTAATTAAATTCAGAACCATGATTCAATCAGCTGAAGCAGACGGAGTTAAATGGGCGCAAGATCAGGACCATAGAATTACTAAAGTTGGCAAATTTTTAAGAAAAAGCAGATTAGACGAGCTTCCTCAGCTTTGGAATATTTTAGTCGGACAAATGAGTTTTATCGGTCCCCGACCAGAAAGAATTGAATTTGTCCAGCAACTAGAAAAAGAAATTCCATATTATCAAATTCGGCATATTGTTCGGCCCGGATTAACCGGCTGGGCTCAAGTTAATTTTCATTATGGAGCTTCGGTTGAAGACAGTATTGAAAAACTCCAATACGAACTCTATTACATTAAACACCGCTCTTTTGTCTTAGATGTAAGCATTATTCTGCGAACAATTAAAATCGTGCTTCAGGCCGGTGGAAGGTAAATCTTAAGTTATATGAATAATTTTAAAATTGATTTTTTAGGGATTGGCGCGCAAAGATGCGGCACTACCTGGATTGCTAAATGTTTAAAAGAACATCCGCAAATTTGCTTATCCTCTCCCAAAGAAATTCATTTTTTTGACACAGATAAATACAAATTTGGATTAGACTGGTATCAAAAACATTTTGATTGTAAAAAAAACCAAATTAAAGGAGAATTTGACGCTGGATATTTAATTACAGAAAACGCAGCTCAACAAATCAAAAATACTTTTCCAAATGTTAAATTAATCGCTTGTTTAAGAAATCCGATTGATCGAGCTTTTTCAAATTACCTTTCAGTTTTTGGCTTTGACCAAAGCATTGGCTCATTTGAAGAAACAATCAAAAGAAATCCAGAGAATTTAGAACGCGGGCTCTACGCCAAATATTTAAAAAAATATTTAGCTCTTTTTGCTCAAGAAAATATTTTAATTTTAATTTATGAAGATATTCAAAAAAATCCTTTGAAATTTATTCAAAAGATTTACCAATTCCTAGAAGTAGATAATGATTTTATTCCGAACGCAATTAATCGAAAAGAAAATCCTTCCCAAGGATATCGCTGTCCTGGATTTAAAAGAAAAACCGGACAAATGATTAAAAAAATGGAAAATACTCAGCAAGGATTAAAATTAAAAAAATTATTAAAAAAACTCGGCTTTAAAAAATTGCTTAATTCAATTAATAAATTAAATAGAAAAGAATTAAAACAAAAACCTGAATTAAATCCTAAAACTAGAAACTACTTGCAAGAATATTATAGAGAGGATATAAAGGAATTAGAAAAACTGATTCAGCGCGATTTAAGCTTTTGGCAATAAAAAGACAGTCCTTATCTATTTACAATTTAATATTATCTTTGTTATAATTCAACTGGAAAAGGATTTAATTACCCTTATTAGTAAATATATGGATAAAAAACCAACAAAAGGCGAATATTTAGAAATCTTGTTAAGATCTCCCAAAACCATCTTTTCTATTAAAGATGTGGCTTTATTATGGAATGAAAACGATAATTCAATCATAACAGATAGGTTAAAAAGATATGTCAAAATTGGAAAGTTAGTCAGATTGCGACGCGGTTTTTACGCTAAAGACAAAAACTATAATCCGTTAGAATTGGCTACCAGAATCTACACCCCCTCTTATATCAGCTTTGAAACAGTTTTAACCCGAGAAGGCGTAAACTTTCAAAAATACAATTCTATTTTTGTCGCTTCTTATATCACCAGAGAAATTAAAGTAGACGAGCAAAATATATCTTATATCCGCATGAAAGATTATGTTTTAAGCAATACTGTTGGGGTTGAGCAAAACAATAATGCGGCTATTGCCACAAAGGAAAGAGCTTTTTTAGACAGAATCTATATCAGCAAAGATTATCATTTTGATAATTTGAATGGTTTAGATTGGGATAAGGTTTTTGAGATTTTACCGATTTACAATAACAAGCGAATGAAGAAAAAAGTTAATGCTTATTTTTCCGCCCAAGGCGGATCCCTGCCTGCCGGCGGGCACGGCGCCTCTGGCGAAAAAGAATATAAAACATATGACAGTAAATTATGCTAAACACAAAAATATCTTATTGCAGATATTAAAAGACATCTATTCCAACACCTCTATTTCGCCTCATTTAGGTTTTAAGGGCGGAACCGCCGCTCATTTGTTCTATGGCTTAAACAGAGATTCTTTTGATTTGGACTTTGACTTATTGGATGAAAGCAAACAACAGATAGTTTTTGATAAAATTCAGAAAATAGCCGAGGACTACGGCAAAGTGATTGATTCCAGAATCAAAAGATTTAACCTATTAAACATTATTTCCTATGACACCAAGTCGCAGAATATCAAAATTGAAATTAACAGACGGAATTTTGGCTCAAGATATGAAGTAAAGACATTATTAGGCATCTCTATGTTAGTAATGGTACAAGAAGATATGTTTGCTCATAAATTAATGGCTATGTTGGAACGAGTCGGTAAAACCAGCCGGGATATTTATGATATCTGGTATTTTTTGAAAAATAACTGGCCAATTAACAAAGAAATTGTGGAAAAACGTTCTGGCGTTTCGTTTAAGGAAGCGTTGCAAAAATGCGTCCAAGAAATAGAGAAAATGAAAGACCGTAATTTATTAGTCGGATTAGGAGAATCATTAACTGATTCGCAGAAAGATTGGGCAAGAGCAAAGTTAAAATCAGAAACCATCTTTTTATTAAAAGCCCGCATCGAAAGCAAGGAATAACTAATCCAGCGCGATTTAAGCTTTTGGCAATAATATGGAACAATCTTTCTCAATTATTATCCCCGCCTTTAACGAAGAATCCTCAATCAAGGAAGTTTTAATTAATCTTAAAAAATATCTTCGAACAAATGATTACCAATCTGAAATTATTGTAGTTAATGACGGTTCAACTGACCAAACCTTAGAAATTTTAAAAAAAATAAAAAAGATTAATTTAATTAATCATCCCTATAACAAGGGATACGGTGCCGCTTTAAAAACCGGGGTTAAAAATTCTAAATACGACTGGATTCTTTTTTATGGCGGAGATAATCAACATAATCCAAAATATATTCCAGAATTATTAAAATACACCCAAGATTATGATATGATAATCGGAGCCAGACAAGGATACCAAGGTCCTTTTTTAAGACAACCCGGCAAGAAATTTCTCCATTGGATGGCTGAATATTTAGTTCAAAACAAAATTCCTGATTTGAATTCCGGATTACGCTTAATTAATAAGTCTCTTTTTAATAAATTTAAACATATTCTGCCAAATGGGTTTTCTTTATCTACCACCATTACCCTGGCCGCTTTTAGAGAAAATTTTAATGTTAAATATATCTCAATCAAAATCAATAAAAGAAACGGCAAAAGCACGGTTAAACCCAAAGACGCTTTTGTTACTCTAATGTTGATTTTAAGAATTATTACTTTATTTTCCCCTTTAAGAATCTTTTTGCCGATTTCTTTTATTTTTGGTCTAGCCGCTTTAGTTAGCTTAATTTATGATATTACCAAGACTAATATTACTGATATTACTGTAATTTTCCTATTCTGTGCCATTATGCTATTTTTCTTCGGCCTTTTAGCCGATCAAATAGCCGCCATTAGAAGACACATAAAATAAGGTTAAAAATTTAAAATATCATACATAATAAAAAGAGACTAAGTCTCTTTTTTAAATAAATATCTTTAAACCAATTTAGTTATATAAAATTTTAAAACCAGTTTTGATTTTTTTAAACAAATCTCCAATTGACTTGATTTTTAATAATTCTTTTAAAATATATTTAGGACGGCCATAAAACTCTTTATAAAACTTATTTAACAATTTAAATAATTCCTGTCTGCTTAACTCTTTCTCCCAATATTTAACCACAACTCCTTTTTCTGGATGACGAGCAAATTCTTTCCAATAATCATTCTGAATTACTTTTTCTTGAAGCCCTCGCTGATAAATCTGAGTAGCTGGATAAGGGGTCAAGATAGAAATATTAACATAATTTGGATCTATCTTCTTAGCAAATTGAATAGTTGTTTGAATATCTTCTCTGGTTTCTTCAGGCGAACCAATCATGAAATAAGCTAATCTTTCAATCCCTGCTTTCTTAGCTTGTTTAAAAGCTTTTTCAACTTGATCTAAATGAATCCCTTTGTTTAATACTTTAAGGATTCTTTCAGTTCCAGCTTCTACTCCAAAATGAATCCTAGCGCAGCCAGCCTGTTTTAATTTCTTTAAAACTTCTTCATCAACTGTATCTACTCTGGCTCGAATATCCCAAACAAATTTTAAATTTCTTTTAAGAATCTCATTGCAAATATCAAGCGTTCTTTGTTTATTGACTGTAAAAGTATCATCATAAACTAAAATTTCTTGAATTCCTAAATTTAAACAAGCTTCCATTTCATCAACCACGCTTTGAGCTGAACGAGCTCTAAATTTCTTGCCTAAATGAGGACGATCGCAAAAAGCGCACTGAAAAGGACAACCTCGAGAGCTAAACATAGTTGTTACTATTCTATTGCTTGATAAAACAGAATTGTATTTTTTGATTGGTAATAACTCCCTATCTGGAAAAGGAATCTCATCTAAATTATCAATTAATTGATTAACTGGATTATCAATAATTTGATTATCTTGTTTAAAAACCAAGCCCGGAATTTGAGATATATCCTGATTCTTTTCTAAAGCTTCTAATAATTCAAAAAAAGGTTTTTCTCCCTCTCCCTTAATTAGATAATCAACATCCGGTAAATTAATTGTTTCTTGAGGAAACAAATGAACATGCGGACCGCCTAAAACAATCTTTATCTTCTTGTTTAATTCTTTTTCCGCGCTTTTAATTAATTGAATTGTTTTTAAAACATCAATCAAAGTAAAGGTCATCACAGTTATTCCAACCAAATCTGGATTATTTTCTAATATTTTTTGTTTAAAAGAATCATCATAAGTTAATTTTTCCACCTGAGCATCTAATCCAAAAACTTGATGCTGACTATGCTTCTTTAAATAGCCTGCTAAATAGAGCAGGCCTAAGGGAGGATTAAAACCTCTTTCTTCCGACACATAAACTGGAGTATTTGCCAAAAT
>CAZJBH010000003.1:0-36994 GCA_964544485.1 uncultured Candidatus Saccharibacteria bacterium | reverse complement strand
TACCGGACAGCCTCGGTTCCCTCACGATTAACTACCCTTTTGAATTTTTTAAAGAACGATAGCCGGAGAGCTGACCGGCATCAGTTAAACAATGTGTATACTTTAAAATATCAGTTAAACCATATTAAATATATGACTTATTTAGATAAAAATTTACAAAATAGAATAGATGAAAAATTTGAAAGATTAAATAAATTAAGACCATTGCCATCCGTGGTTGTAGAAAAATTACAAGAGCAGTTTGAGATAGAAATGACATATAATTCAAACGCAATTGAAGGAAATAATCTTACTCTTAAAGAAACTTTTTTAGTTATCAATGAAGGGATTACCGTAAAAGGGAAACCTTTGAAAGATCATCTTGAGGCGAAAGATCATTATGAAGCGTTAGAATATCTTTCTGATATGGTTGAAAAAGATAAAAAACATACTATTTCAGAGCAGCTTATTCGCAATTTACATCAATTAATAATGTTAAAAACAGATAAAGAATGGGCTGGTAAATATAGAAATAGCAATGTAGTGATAGGGGGATCAGATCATATTCCGCCAGAAGCTATTGATATCCCTAGATTAATGAATAATTTAATCAAATGGCTAAAAAAGAACATCAATAAATTACATCCAGTTGAATTATCCGCTTTATGTCATCATCAATTAGTATATATTCATCCTTTTTTTGATGGGAATGGCAGAACAGCTAGATTGTTAATGAACCTGTTATTAATGCAAAAAGGATATCCTTTGGTTGTCATATTAAAAAATGACCGTAAAAAATATTATCAAGTATTAGATAAAGCTGATAAAGAAAAATATATTCCTTTTGTTCAATTTATTGCTCAAGCAGTTGAAAGATCGTTAGATATTTATCTTAGAACATTTACTTCGAGCTCTAATAAAAAAGAGAAGTTTCTGACATTGTCAGAAATAAGCAAAAAAACGCCTTATTCAGCTAAATATTTAAATCTTTTAATAAGAAAGGGCAAATTAGAGGGTTACAAGAAAGGAAGAAATTGGTTGACAACTGAAGAAGCTGTTAATAGATATATAAAGCAAAGGGAAAGAAAAAGATAATTTCGTCAAAATAATAGGTTTGAAAATTCCTCCAAAGGTCATGCCAAAGGCAGGCAAGCGGGCAGGCGTCCCAGCAAGGGAGCTTGCATCTAAAAATGGCTTATCCAAGCCATTTTTATTACCTTGTGGATAAAAGATTATTCTTAAACAAGCTAAAGTGATAGAATATCTATATATGGATTCAGAAGATAAACAATTCAATCAATTAGATAACCAAAAAGCTTTTTTAACTAATCCTAAAAACAAGAATCATTTAACTAAATGGATTATTATCTCAAGCTTAGTTCTAATCGCCTTAATCGGCGGTTATTTTATTTATCAATATTACTTTAATCAAGAACAACCAGTAGCATGTTCAGAAGATACTAAAGTATGTCCTGATGGATCAACTGTTTCTAGAATTCCTCCTGATTGTGAGTTTGCTGAGTGTCCGGAGACTGACAAAGACTTAACTGTTGCTGATTGGAAGATTTATCGGAATGTAGAATTAGAAATTGAATTTAGATATCCTAAAGATTGTGAAATTACTCGGGTATCTTCAGATTCTATTTTAATTGAAAATAATGAAGGTTTTCAAATTAATTTTAGTATGCCTCCATTAGGAGGTGGTTATTGCATAGAAAATAAAGAGAATATAATTATAAATAATGATATTGAAGCAATTAAAAATACCTGTGTAGATTTTAATGATTTCTTAAACTTAGAGCAGCGCCAAGTTGTTATTAACTTTTCTAAAGAGAAATCCGACATAAAAGAAGATGCTCTATTAGTGATATTACATAAAAATCCTGATGATATTTCTTCAAATGATTTTTTGAATTTAGCTAATTCAATTATTTCTAGTTTTAAATTTACTGAATTCAACCAAACTCAGGATTGGAAAACTTATCGAAACGAAGAATTAGGAATTGAGTTTAGATATCCTAAACATGGATTAACGAATAAAGAAATTTATATTATAGATGATACAAATCGTCTTGATTATTGTGAGGACGGAGAGAAATCAGGTTATTGTGCTAATAATTCTGTAAACCTTTGTATAGGAAATTTTCCTTTTTGTCATAAAATTAAGCGTTATGATAAAAAAATAGATGAATCTCCCGAAGAAGCATTTAATAGAGTATATGTTCGACCAAGTTTTCCTAATTCAGAATGCGAATTTGAGATCGAAGATAAAAATATATTTTTATCTGATTTAAATATTAAACTTTATTCTCCAAAAAATACTGAAGAATGTCAGAAAGCTATTATGTTATTTAATGGTTACATGTATTTTGTTTATGATGAAAATATTCCTGATGCTGTTTTCCATATAGGCATTGGTCATGATACTATATTTAATCCTGGAAGTGATGAACATCAATTATGGTTAGATTCTATAAATTTTTTTAGATAGCATATAGCAACAAAGTTCGAAAATCGTCCCAATAGGGGAGCCAAATTGTATGAATTTTAGTTAACAGTTTTAAAATGTTTAAATGAATTTGACAAGGTTTTTCTGCGGACTTATAATAAGGTTATAAAACTCAAATTAAAAATATGCTAAATAATGAAGATATTCAAAAATTAATGGAAGTTTTTGCTACAAAAGAGGAAATTAAAGAAATGATTTCTACTCTTAGCACAAAAGAAGATTTTAGAAGTATGCAAACTTCTCTTGATACATATGCGCAAAGAGCAGATACTTATTTTCAAGAAATGACAGCTTTAGCGCATAAGGTAGATCGTCATGAAAAATGGCTTAAACAGGTTGCAGATAAGTTAGGAATTAAATTAGAATATTAGTTAAAACAAGTTCGAAAATCGTACCATCGGGGGAGCCAAAGGTCATTAAAGAGTATAGAAAGATATAATAGAGTATAGAAGATTATTAAATAATCGTTTTTTACGATTGTTTTTTTATTTGACTCTATTTTACTAATCTGATATAATCTGATATAGTTAATATATCAGATAAAAATATGACTAAAAATAGGAAATTTGACCAAAGATTGCAGAATATTTCTGATAAAATTTGGTTTATTATTACTCAAATAGATGGACTACAAGGGCAATGGATCGCCGGGGCGAAACTAAGTCCGCAGGTTTTAGGTCGTCTTAAACGATCTGTTTTGATTACTTCAACAGGCGCCTCTACTCGTATTGAAGGCGCTAAACTGTCAGATGAAGATATTGAGAAAATGATGAGAGGTATTGATATTCAAAAATTTAACGATAGAGATAAGCAAGAGGTTAAGGGATATTATGAGCTTCTTGAGAATGTTTTTAATTCATGGAAAAGGCTTAGTTTTAATGAGGGAACTATAAAACACTTTCATCAGGAATTATTGAAGCATGTTGAAAAAGACAAAAAGCATAGAGGGGAATATAAGAAAGAAGAGAATAAGGTGCATATGATTGATGCAAACGGTAAATCAGTTGGAGTGCTTTTTGATACCACTCCAGCTTATTTAACTCCCAAAGAAATGCAAGAATTAGTTGAATGGACTCAAAGCGCTCTGAAAGAGAAAAGATTTCATCCATTGCTTACAGTTGGTAATTTTTTGGTTGAATTTTTAAATATCCATCCATTTCAAGATGGCAACGGCCGACTTAGTCGTGTTTTAACCAATCTCTTACTTTTAAAAGAGGGCTATGAATATATGCCTTATGTATCTCATGAGAAATTAGTTGAAGATAATAAGCCAGAATACTATGTCGCGCTTCGCAAAAGTCAGAAGACGATTAAAACCAAGAAAGAAGATATCACTTCCTGGTTAGATTTCTTTTTGACTATGTTTCTAAAACAATCCGAGATGGCTGTTGAGGTATTATCTAAAGAAAACATAGAAAAACTTTTGACAAAAAAACAGATGGCAGTTTGGCAGTATTTACAAAATATGGGCGATGCCGCCACTCCTATGGAAATTGCCGAAAAGACAAAAGTTGCTCAACCTACAGTTAGGCAGGCCTTAGACAAACTGATGCGTTTAAAAAAAGTTGAACGTATTGGTCAAGGCAGAAGTACTGGTTATAAAAAGACTAGTTGATTTAATATTAATTATTAATAATTTAAATAAAATGTTAAGATATTAATAATAACTATGACTATTTATCTAAAAAAATTCGGAACTCTTCTTAGCGGCAGAATGCTTGGCAAAAGGAAAGCCTTATATCTAAGACACGAAGAATTGGTAAAAGAAATTAAAAAAAGAGGATATAGTCATAATTCTGCTTTAAACAAAAAACAGGCTTTAGGCAAATCAAAACAGGATAAATTTATTAATACAAAAGACGAACAAAAGATTATTTTAAAAAATAAAAAGTGTGATTGTTTTTAGACCTATGAACTGCAATATTAATTTTGAGTAATATTAAATTTTTGTTTTAGACTATGAATTCGCTGATAAGATTTTTCTATTCTTTGAAGCGGTATTTTTTTATCTTGAACTGCTTGAAAAATGATTTGTTGAGCTCGATAAGGAGCGGTTTGGTCATAGATTTTATTGTTGTTTGAAATAATTAACATATCGCAGCCAGCTTGAATAGCTAAAATAATTGCCTCAGCAAATCCATAGTGTTCAGTAATCGCTCCCATTTGCATATCATCTGAAACAACTACTCCTTGAAAATTTAATTCTTGTCTAAGAATTTTGTCTATAAACAATGGAGAAAGAGTAGCTGGATAATCAGCATCTATGTCTCGGTTAACTATATGAGCGGTCATAACCATATCAACGACTTCTTGAGAAATTAATTCTTGGTAGGGAATTAATTCTTTTTCTTGATAAGTCTGAGTAATATCAGTCATTCCTTTATGGCTATCAGTTTCTGAACTGCCATGTCCGGGAAAATGTTTAAGCGCAGTAATGATATCTTTTTGATGATGGCCTTGGATAAAGTTTGAGGCGTGAGCAACAACTTTTTCAGGATCAGCGGAAAAAGATCTTTCAATTTTGCCAATAACTGGATTATTTGGATTAACATTTACATCAACTACTGGAGCAAAGTTTAAATTAATTCCTAATTCAGCTAATTCTTCAGCCAAGGCAAAAGATATTTTTTTAGTTTCTTGAGGATTTTTGTTACCCATTTCTTGAGCGCTGGGAACTTGAATAAATCCATATTTAGGTTTTAAACGATTAACATATCCGCCTTCTGCGTCTACAGCGATGAATAAGGGGATTTTAGAAAAACTTTGCAAGTCAGTAATTAGTTTTTTGGTTTGTTTGGGATTAAGAATATTTCGAGGAGAGCTTTTAGAAGGAACATCGTAGTCAAAAAGGATGATTCCGCCTAAATTAAGATCTTGAATTGCTTGGCTGATATATGAATTTTGATTAATTTCTGTTCCTTGAAAGCCAATCATTAGCATTTGTCCTATTTTTTTAAGTAAAGCCTGGTCTTTTTCTGTTTCTTTTTCTGTTAAAAATGATTTATCTGGTGTAAAATATGAGACAATTAAAAAAAGTCCGATTAAAATTAATAAAGCAGATATTTTAGTTAATAGATTTTTAGGCATATTTAAAGTATAGCATAATTTTAAGAAGTTATTAATAAATTTATTTTTAAACTTTATGAAAATAGGATATCCTTGTATTAATAGAAGTATAAATTGTACTGCTAACCATACTTTTCGGTTAGCTTCTTATTCTACTCAAAAATTAAAAGAAACTGTTCAGCAGAACTTAATTTGTTTAAGAAAAATATTAGAATTTAATCTAAAACATAATTTATTGTTTTTTAGAATTGGTTCTGGATTAATTCCTTTTGCTTCGCATCCAATCTGTCAATTAAATTGGCAAAAATATTTTAAAAAAGATTTTTATCAAATTGGTAAATATATTCAAAAGCATCAAATGAGAATTTCTATGCATCCAGATCAATTTGTTCTAATTAATGCCCAAGATAAAAGAATTGTTAATAAAAGCATAAAAGAGTTAGTTTATCATTGCCAGGTTTTAGATTTATTGGGACTAGATCAAACAGCTAAAGTACAAATTCACATAGGCGGAGTTTATGGAGATAAATTAGGTTCAATGAAAAGATTTATTCAGAATTACAAGCAATTAGATAAAAAAACCAAAAAGCGTTTAGTAGTTGAAAATGACGATCGAAGCTATAGCTTAAAAGATTGTTTAAAAATACATCAAGAAATTGGAATTTCAATTGTTTTTGATGTTTTTCATCATGAATGTTTAAATAACCAAGAAAGTGTTTTAAAGGCGGTTAAACAAGCTCAAGCAACTTGGCAAAAAAAAGACGGACTTTTAATGGTGGATTATAGCAGTGCTAAACAAAAAGGACGCAGATGTAGCCATGCGGAAAAAATTGATTTAAAATTATTTAAATTTTTTTTGTCTGAAATTAAAAGAATAGATTGTGATATTATGTTGGAAATAAAGGATAAGGAAAAAAGCGCGCTTAAGGCTGTAACTGTTTTAAATGGATTGACTTAAAGTTCGTTTTGTGGTATTTGTAAATAAGTTTCTTTAAAAATCTAATTTATATTAAACAAGGAGGAAATTATGCATCCGGCAAAAATTATAGTTTGGGTAAGAGAGTATCGATGTCCTTGCGGAGCAATAGAAAGATTAGTGAAAAAAATTGGCTATGAAAATATTTCTTTTGAACAGGTTGAAGCTATTTTTATTGCCTTGTATAATTTTAAAATAGAACTTCCCAAAGAATCTAATTGTTATCAGGAATTGTATAATTTTTTGCACATTCTTAAGAGGAAACAAGGAATTAATTTTTTTGTTGAAGCGAATGCCTGGGTAAGAGCTCAAATGAAATTATTTTTTTTGTAATTTAAACTAGGAGGAAAAATGGAATTTCAAGAGCTAAAAATAAAAGGATGCTATTTAATAATCCCGCGAGTTTTTGAAGATAGTCGAGGTTTTTTTATGGAAACTTATCATAAAAAAACTTTCCAAGAAAAGACAAAGCTTGTTTATGAATTTGTTCAAGAAAACCAGTCGCAAACAATTGGCATGGGGATTTTAAGAGGTTTTCATTATCAAATAAAGCCTTTTGCCCAGGCTAAGCTGATTCGGGTTATTGAAGGAAAGGTTCTAGATGTTTGTCTTGATTTGAGGATGGATTCAGAAACTTTTGGGAAACATTTAGCAATAGAGCTTTCCGGGGAAAATAAATTTAGTTTATTTATTCCTGAAGATTTTGCTCATGCTTTTGTTAGTTTAAGCACAGTCGTGGATTTGCAATACAAAGTGAGTAATTTTTACGCTCCGAAAGCAGAAAGAGGGGTTTTCTGGAATGATTCTAATTTAGAGATAGATTGGCCTTTTGAAAATCCATTTTTGAATCAACGCGATGCTAATTGGCCTTTGTTAAAAAACATTCCTAAAGAAGAGTTGTTTTAAATTCTTAAAAGCCGCAGTTTAAAGCTGCGGTTTTTTTATATTTATTTAAATTTTACAGATTAGCTTAAATTTGTTATTCTTAAATTAATGAAAATTAGTGAAAAGCTTCCACAGTTTAAAAATGAAAAAGCTTTGCTTATGTCTTTTGGTAAGCAAGAAGGAGTTTTTTATTTGGCTGATAATGGAAATCTTAAAAAATTAAAATCTTTTAGCTTTTCCAAGCCTAAATATTCTGATCGGGAAGGATTTTTTGTTACTCGGGGAAAAGCTGGAACTTATGAACAAGGAGCGGTTTACGAGCCTAAAAAAGAAAGAGTGATTACTCAATTAGAGAATAAAGTAGAAGAAGAAACAAAAAATATTTTAGATCAAGAAACTATTGATGCTGTTTATCTAAGCTGTCCGGAGTATTTAAAAAACCGGATTAAAAAATCTTTGCCTAGTTCTGCTCAAAAGAAGATAAAAACAATAGTTTTCGGCGATTACCTCCATTCTCATCCTTTTGAGCTGTTGGAAAGAATAAAAGAGAAGAAAACTAAAAATCCGGTTAAAATATTAAGTTCAGAAGCGGCTAAGATCCTTAAAAAAACCAAACAGGCCAGAAAAACAATTAAAGGGAAATAATTTATGCCAGAATTGCCTGATTTGGAACATTTTAAATCATATTTAGAAAATAAAGCTTTAAATCAAGAGATTATTGAAGTTAAATCTTTTACTAAAAGCTTGATAAAAAAGATCAGCTTTAAGGATTTTAAAAAAATAGTTAAAGGGAATAAATTGGCTAAAGCTGAGCGAAGAGGAAAATATTTGATAGTTTTTTTAAGCAATTCCAAGAAAAAATTAGTTTTTCATTTTGGAATGACTGGAAATTTTGCTTACACTCTTAAAGGAGAAACTCCTAATTATAGCCAAGTCATTTTTAAATTTAAAGAATATCAGCTTAATTGGATTAATAAGAGAAAATTAGGCAAAGTTTTTTTAGTTGACGAAATTAATCAAATTAAGGCTTTAGCTGAAATGGGTCCTGAACCTTTATTAATTAATCAACAGGAATTTATTGATTTGTTAGAAAAGAATCAACAGAGAAAAATTAAAGCTTTTTTCCTTGATCAAACCGCAATTGCCGGAATTGGCAATGAATATTCAGATGAAATATTATTCCGTAGTAAAATCAATCCTAAAAGAAAAATTAATCAGTTAAACAAACAAGAGAGAATAAGGCTGTTTAAAGAAATGCAAAAAGTTTTAAAGGAAGCGATTAAATTAGGAGTGCCGGAAAAACAGCCAGGAGATAAATGGCTTCATTTTCATCGGAATGATTTAAAATGTCCTAAAAATCCTAATCATAAGTTAAAAAAAGAAACTATTGCTGGACGATCTTCAGTTTATTGTCCAATCCATCAATCATGAGCCAAGAAATTTTTCACAAAGGATATCAAATAGCAGGGGAAGGACATCAGAACGAACAAGGTAAATGGATTCCCAGAGCAAAAATTATGCCTCAAGACGAAACAATCACTCAAGAGGCTAGGAATTTAGAGTGGCCCAAAGAATTTGATAGCCAATTAGAAGCTGAAGACTTTGCTTTAACCGGAGCCCAGCTATACATTGATGAACATTATTAAAATGAAATACAAAAGATTAATTATTTGCTTGTTTTTGCCTCAATTAGCCGGAATATTAGGTTCTATTTTTACTGTTTCAGCGATTCCAACCTGGTATGCTGAATTGATTAAACCAAGTTTTAGTCCGCCGAATTGGCTATTTGGCCCAACTTGGATTTTTTTATATTTCTTAATGGGAATCAGTATTTATTTAATTTGGTCTGCTTTTGATAATCAAGAATTAAAATCAAAAGCTAAAAAAGCTTTTAATTTATTTTGGATTCATTTATTCTTTAATGCGATTTGGTCAATTATATTTTTCGGTTTACAGAATCCTGGTTTAGCTTTTTTGAATATAATTATTATTTGGTTATTGATTCTTGCTTTAATGTTTAAGTTTTGGAGAATTAATCAATTGGCTAGTTATTTGTTAATTCCGTATTTTGTCTGGGTGAGTTTTGCCAGTATTTTGAATTATGCTATCTGGCAATTGAATTAAAGT
This sequence comes from uncultured Candidatus Saccharibacteria bacterium, assembly GCA_964544485.1. Lineage (GTDB taxonomy): Bacteria > Patescibacteriota > Minisyncoccia > Portnoybacterales > UBA2143 > CAZJBH01. The sequence continues at coordinate 27,452 of CAZJBH010000003.1, read as the reverse complement.
TTAATTAAGAAAATAAAAGCCCGCTGATAAAGCGGGTTTTTCTTATTTTTAAAATTTTAAATTTCTATTTGAGTAAACTGGCCATCTGCTGCTTATATCGATTGATTTCTTCTATAACTATATCAGCAATTTCAGAATTTTCTTGAATTGCTTGATTAAAAGCTTTTTCCGGATCATTTTGGTGTTCTTGAAGAGTTTTTAAAAAAGCTTGTTTTTTTTCATCAGCTTGATCTAGTTCAGCTAATCTTAACAAGATTCTGCGATGAATAATTTCTCCCATTTGAGCAATCATGGCTTGTTGTTTTTCTTCAGGAAGATCTTCAATTTTTAGAAGTTGAATAAGATCTAATTGTTGGTTTGAATCCATTTTAATAAATTAATTATTTAAAGCATTTCCAAAAGACTGCACATAGAATCAAGGCTTTCCGCGGTTTTAACTATTAATTGATGTCCTAGATAGGCTCCATAGGCTGCTCCGCCGGCAACTGCGCCTCCAATTACTCCTCCTTTAATGAGTTTTTTGTAAACCTTAGCTTTTTTTTCTTGACTGGAGTTTTTCCATGATTCCCATTTTTTACTAAACCAATTTTTCTTTTTTTCTCCCAAGGATTCAACTTTAGCCTGGTCGATTTCAGCCATTCTTTCGCTTAAAAAATTAACTCCATTAATCATTTCAATTTTTGTTTCTCCGGTTTCTGGATCAACGGTTTCTTTTTCAAAAATTTCATCAGTTAAACCAGCATCTTTTTCTTGGCAAACTGCTTCTACGTAATCGCGCTGTTTGGCAAAAGCTGTTTCTTCTAAACTTTTAATTTGTTCCTGGCTGTTGGCTTGATCTTTTTCAATCGCGCTTTCTTGATTATTGCTTCCTAATTCTTCTTTAATTTGCGATAATCTTTCAGAATCTTGGTCAAGCCCGGTTTTTGCCTTTAAAGCGTCTAGTAATTCTTGCTTGCTTTGTTCAGCTATTTCTTTAAGTTTTTCCGGATTAGAAATTTGTTCCTGATTTTGTTCAGGAGTTTTTTCTTGGGAAGCTTCTTGCTCTTCAATTAAATGTTCCATAGCTTCGCCTTGCTGGGTATCTTGATTATTTGGTTCTGTTTTTTCAAAGTTTTTCATTACTTTAATTTTACTAATTTTATATTAATCAAGTCAAGCTTTTTTTGGGGAAATCTTTTTAATTTTGATTTAATAAGGTATAATTAAATTAGTTATTAATCTATTATTGACATCGTTTTATTTATGGGTATATACTCATAATAGGAAGAATAAATAATTAAATATAAAAATAATATGAAAATAGCAATTAGTTCAAATAGTCAAGATGAGCAAGGCCAAGTTTCTGAGTTTTTTGGTCGAGCTCCTTATTTCCTCATTTTTGAAGTTGAGGATAAGCAAATTAAAAATATTGAGATTTTAGAAAATGAAGTTAGGGAACAATCTAGCGGAGTTGGCATATCAGCTTCGCAATTATTGGCTGAAAAAGATGTAAAAGCAATTATTTCCGGGAATATTGGTCCTCGAGCCTTAGATGTTTTAAAACAATTTCAGATTCAAGCTTATATTGGCCAGGGAATAGTTAAAGATGTTTTGCAAAATTTTATTGAAGATAAGCTTAAAAAAATAGAATAATATGAAAATAGCAGTGCCAGTAAATAATAATCAAGGTTTAGCCAGTGAAATTGCTGAACATTTTGGCCGATGTTCAAATTATCTTTTTTTAAATGAACAAGGGGAAATAATTGAAATAATAGATAATTCAAGCGAGCATCATGGCGGCCAAGGAACTCCTCCTGAATTAATTAAGAAATATGGCGCAGAAATATTGTTATGCCGGGGAATCGGGATTAAGGCAATTGAACTCTGTAATCAATTAGGAATTCAGGTCTATGCTTATCCAGCAAAAGAAGTTAAAGAGATTTTTAATTTGTGGAGAAATAATAAACTTAAATTAGCAGGCGCGGAAAATGCCTGTTAAAATTTAATATGAAGATATCAATTACCGGAGGAAAAGGCGGAACCGGCAAATCAATGGTAGCTACTTCTTTAGCGGTTGAGTTTGCTCAAAAGAGCAAAACCGCTCTTTTAGATGTAGATGTAGAATGTCCGAATGACCATCTTTTGCTTTCTGCTAAAAGAAAATTGCATAGTAAAATTTATCAGCCAATCCCTAAATGGGATTTTAATAAATGCACTAAATGCGGCAAATGCGCTTTGGCTTGCAAACAAAATGCGATTGTTTTTGTTAAAGGAAAATATCCTGCTTTTGTCAAAGATGTTTGTATTGGCTGCAAGGCTTGCATGCTGGCTTGTCCGGAAAATGCGATTAGCGAAACTAAAAAAGAAATCGGTTCAATTTATCAAGCTAAAAATTATCAGGTAAATTTAATTTCCGGAGAGTTAAAATTAGGCGAATTAGCCTCCGGAGAAGTAGTTGCTGAAGTTAGAAAAGAGGCAGAAAAAATTAACCAAAATTTAAAAGCGGAAACTATATTGATTGATTCAGCTGCTGGAATTGGCTGTCCAGTAATTGCATCTTTGGTTGGAACTGATTATATCATTGCGGTAACTGAGCCAAGTCCTTCAGCGCTTTATGATCTAGAAAGAGTTTTGTATTTAGCTGATCATTTTCAAATTAATCACGGAATTGTGATTAATAAATATGATTTAGCCAAAAAATTCTATTTAAAAATAGAGGATTTTGCTAAAAAGAAAAATATTCCGATTATTGGGAAAATTCCATATAATCAAGATTTTGTTAATTCAACTATTCAAATGAAGCCGCCAGTTGAAATAAATCCGAATTATCAGAAATTTTTTCAAGAAATTATTAAGCAGATTAAATGAAACAAAAAGTCGCTTTAATCGCTATTTTAGCAAATATATTATTAGCCGGCAGTAAAATTAGCATCGGCCTTATTTCTAGTTCAGCAGCTATTTTAGCAGCTGGTTTGGATTCTTTGGTTGATATTTTTTCTTCTTTTATTGGCTATTTAGGAATTAAAATATCTAGTAAGCCGGCTGATGAAAAGCATCCTTATGGCCATCATAAATTTGAAGTTTTAGCCGGAGTGATTATTACTTTAATTGTTTTAGTTGCCGGATTAGGAATAATTTATGATGCTTATCAGAATTTTCTAGAGCCGAGCCAAATAAAGCTTGGTTATTTAGCTTTTGGCGTAATGCTTTTTTCAGTCATAGTTAATGAAATTATGGCCCGTTTAAAAATTCATTACGGTAAAAAAGAAGGATCAATTAGCTTACTTTCTGATGGAATGCATTCACGTTTAGATGTTTATAGCTCTTTAGCAGTTTTGCTTGGCTTGTTTTTAACTAAATATTGGATTTACGCAGATGCATGTTTAGCCCTATTAATCGGTTTGTATGTGATTAAAGGAGCTTTTTCAATCGGCAAAGACGCAGTTGGCTCTTTGTTGGATGTTTCTGCTGATCCGGAAATAGAAAATCAAATTAAAGAAATTGCAGAACAGGAAAAGATTGAAATTAATTCCTTAAAGACACAGAAAAAAGGTTCGGCAATAACTGCTAATTTAGAAATAAAATTAGCAAATAATTTAAGCGTGGAACAAGCAACTAAAATTTCTCAGAATTTAAGAAAAAAACTTATTCAGCAAATTGAAAGTTTGCAATATGTTTCTATCCAAATTACTAGCCATCAAATAGAAACCGGATTTTACAAGCCAGATTTTGGCCGCAGTTTTGGCTGGCAGAGAAAAGCCAGATTTAAGGACAAAATAGAAGATGCTTCTGGCAAAGGACCGAGCGGTTATTGCGTTTGTGAAAAATGCAATTACAAGATTCCGCACCAAAGGGGAATTCCTTGTTCTAAACTTCAATGTCCGAATTGCGGAATTAATTTAAAAAGAGAATAATCATTATTTTTAAAAAACCTTGTTGCATTATATTTTAATTTTGTTAAAATAGGGATAGTTAGAAAAATAAATTTGCGATCAGCAAATTTTTTATAACTTTTAAAAATTAATTTATTAAAATATGCAAAAAATATTATTGGCAATTATTGGTTTAGCTATCATTGCTTTTGGAGTTTGGTATTTCTTTTTCTTTGATAAAGAAGCCGTTGATACAGAAGATGCTGTAGCAATTGTAAATGGAGAAGAAATATCGCGCGCTGAATTTGAATCATTTCAGTCTCAAATAACTGTTCAGCAGGGGGTTGATATGGAATCTCTTGACGCAGAAACAAAGAGTCAATTCAAAACGCAAATTATGGATGAGCTTATTGCTCAGACTCTTTTGGAGCAAAAAGTAAATGAATCAAAAATAACTGTTGAACAAGAGAAAGTTGATGCTCAAATAGATGCTATTATTAATCAATTTGACGGAGAAGAGGCGTTTCAAGAAGCGCTTGTCGCAGAGGGTATTTCAGAAGAAGAATTAAGAAGTCAAAAAGCTAGAGAATTGGCTACTCAAAAATACCTTGAAGAAAAGCTTAATTTTTCTTCAATTTCTGCAACTGATCAAGAAATTCAGGAATTATACGATCAAGAAGCAGCCCAAAATGAAACTATTCCCGCTCTTGAACAAGTGCGGGATCAAGTTGAAAATTTGGTTATTCAACAAAAACAGCAAGCTTTATTTATCGAATTTATCCAGCAATTGCGAGCAGAAGCAGATATTGAAATTTTGATATAATTTGTTAAGATATAAATATGCCTAAAATAGCAATTATTATTTTTCTTTTAGCTGTTCTGATTTTAGGGGGAGTAATTTTTTATTCTTATTCTAATAAAGCTGAACCAGAAGATTCTCAGCAAGATGAAAAGCTTCAAGAACCTCAAATTCCTGTTAATCAAGGAATGATTCAGGGTTCTTTGGGATATCCAAGCGAAGGCATTCCAAGCGATATGTTTGTTTGCGCTGAGAATATTTCTAGTAAAAAGAAATATTGTTCAAATAATCAAATTAAGGATCAGAAATATAAATATGGAAAAGGATATCAGTTATTAGTTCCAGCAGGAGAATATTATGTTTTTGCCAAAACAGAAGGAATTGATTATTACGCATATTATTCTGAATTTGTAAAATGCGGATTATTAACTGAATGTGATTCGCATAAGCCAATTAAAGTTAATGTTCAAAATGAAAAATTAACTGATGGAATTGATCCAATCGATTGGTATATCTCGCCAACAGGGGAAAATAATTTTATTGAGACCGGGAATTTATCTTTAAGTCAAGATAAAAATAGCTGGGCTTTGGTTTATGAAAAACCAGGCCAGCCAGGATTAAAAGTTGATCTTGAATTTACTTATCAAAGCTTATGCGATCTTGGCCAGGAAACAAAAAATTGTTTAATTCTTCCTAATAATTTTTTACAAGTTGGCGATCGAGTAACTATTCAAGGAAATAAAAAAGAAAATCAAGTAAGAGTTAATCAATTAAAAATAGCTCAAGCTAAGGATGAATTAATCCAGCTCAGCTGGCCATTGCCTTATCAAGTAGTTGAAAGCCCTTTGCAAATTAAAGGAAAGGCCCAAGGAAATTGGTTTTTTGAAGGTGATTTTCCTGTTGTTTTAACTGATTGGGATGGCTTGATTATTGCTCAAGAGCCTGCCCAAGCGCAAGGAGAATGGATGACTGAAGATTTAGTTGGTTTTCAAGCTGAGCTTGAATTTGAAAAACCTGAATTAAAAGATAATGGATCTTTGATTTTGCAAAAAGATAATCCTTCGGGTCTGCCGGAAAACGCAGACGCTTTAGAAATCCAAGTTTTTTTTGAATAATTAATAAAAAATTATGATAGATATTTTAATTATTATTTTAGTTTTTGTTCTAATCGGGATTGGGTTGCTTGGTTCAATTTTGCCTTTTTTACCGGGCGCGCCAATTGCCTGGATCGGTTTATTTATTTATTCCTATTATACTCATTTTGCTGAAATTTCTTTAAAAACTAATTTGATTTTTCTAGGAATAATTTTTTTAGTAATCCTAATTGATTTAATTTTGCCTTTATTAGGAGCTAAGAAAAGCAAGGCTAGCCGATATGGCGTAGCCGGAGCTTTTTTAGGGTTATTAATTGGATTAATGATCGGGCCTTTTGGAATTATTATTATGCCTTTAATCGGTGGATTTGTCGGAGAATTGATGGCCGGGAAAAAATCAGATAAAGCTTTTAAAACAGCTTTAGGAGTTTTTTTAGGAAGCTTAGTCGGAATTTTTTTGCAAGTGACGATTATTTTAATTATGCTTGGATTTTTAATTGTTGCTCTTTTTAATTAATAATTAAGTATTTTAGAGGAAAGTAAATTTATGCCTAAAAGAATCATTTTTATCATCCTCGTCGTTTTATTAGTTATTGGCGGGGGTTTTTTGTGGAGAAATTTTCAAAAAGCTGATTTGGAGAATAAAGAAGAATCAGAAGCATTTCAGCCGCAAGACGAAATAGAAAAATTGTTATTTAATTTAAAAAGCCAGACTGAATTGGGCTTTTCTTCAATTAAGCCAATAGTTTTTCAATGGAATGCGATTAATCAAGAGGAAGAAGTGGTTGGGAAAACAATCAATGGTAAAAGAATTGAATTACAAGACGCTTCTCAGACTGATGAAAGCAAAGTAGCTTCTTATTTCCAAGAGAATGGGTTTGTGATTGATAAGTATAATTTGGCAGACGGAGTTACCGGGAGTTTGGCTGGGTATAAAAAAGAGAGAATGGTTTGTCAAATAAGCAGTTTAATGCGTTTGAATGAGCAGGGTTTGCCTCTGGCTAGCGGAATTGGAGATTTATCAATTAATTGCGCCAAAGTTGATTTTGATCCAAGTCCGGAATTATCAGCTGAGCTTTTAATAAAGAAAATTTTAGCTAATAAATACGATAAAAAGGTAGCTGAAATTAGCTTGCAAATAAATCAGCAAACAGAAAATTATCTTAGAGGAGAAGTTGTTTTTCAGCCAAGCGGTTCAGAGAATTCAGGTATATTTTTAGCTGCTAAAGTAGGGGAGGATTGGGAATTGGTTTTTGACGGAAATGGATCTTTTTCTTGTGATTTGCTTAAAAATTATGATTTTCCGGAAGATATGCAGACAGGATGTTTTTCTAGTTCGGATAATCAACAGCCAGTTTCTAATTAAAAGAGATTATGTTAGAAAATATTATTTTAGGCATTATTCAAGGAGTAGCTGAATGGCTGCCGATTAGTTCTGAGGGAGTTTTAATTTTAGTTCAAACCCGTTTTTTAGGTTCTGACCGGCATATTTTAGAATTAATTCAACAAGCTCTATTTTTGCATATTGGAACAGTTTTAGCAGTCGCAGTATATTTTAGAAAAGATATTTGGCGTTTAATTAAAATCGCTTTTGGCTATCAATTAGAAGATGAATCAGGCCAAAAGCTTTTTTCTTTTATTTTTTTTACTGCTTTAATTACCGGTGGTTTGGGATATTTTTTATTAATTCTTTTATCTAGTTTTGAATCAAGAGTGGCATTAACCGGCCAAATAATTACTTTGTTAATCGGTGTTTTTTTATTAATTGTCGGGTTTTTACAATTAAAAGCTAATTCAAAAAAAGGGGGTAAGTTTAAAAAAATAAAAGATTTAACTTTAACTGATGGTTTTGTTTTGGGTATTTTTCAGGCTTTGGCTGTTTTGCCGGGCATGTCTCGTTCTGGAATGACAATTGCTCCGTTATTATTGCGCAAATACGATAAGATTACTGCTTTGCGATTAAGTTTTCTAATGAGTTTACCGGTAGTTTTAGGCGGAAATGTGATTATGAATTTTAAATATTTAGCTGGCCAGTTTAATTTTAATCCAGAAATGCTTTGGGGTTTGTTGTTTTCTTTTTTAATCGGCTTATTAACAATTGATTTGTTTTTGCGCCTGGCTAAAAAAATCAATTTTGCCTATTTTGTTTTATTCTTTGCTTGCTTAGTCATAGTTTTAGCTTTTCTTTAAAAGAAAAAAGCTCCCCGTAGGGAGCTTGAAGTTATGATTATAAATCCGGATACAGTCTTTTAGAGCAATCCGGACAAATGCCGTGACTGAAATTCATCCCGAATTTCTTTCTTAGATAATCAGCTGGTTTGGCCCATTGGTCGTCTTTTTCTCGGATGCAGTGGCAATTGGCGCACATAGACATAGTTTTTTTGATTTCAGCCAGCTCTTTTTTAAGAGCTTGGTTTTCTGCTATTAATTTTTGAATATCCATTTTTCCTCCTAAGCTTAAGTTAAAAAGAACAGTTTAATATCTTAGAAGTATTATAGGGGATTTTTATTAATATGTCAATACTATTGCTTTATTTTAAATAATATGCTATAGTATTTTTAAGAAAAGGATTGTTCTTTAGTCAATAGTTCTTTAACAATAAATATATTTTAGGAGGAAGAGAGAATGAAAAGTTTTTTATTGTGGTGTTTGGCTTTTGTTGGGTTAGGGGTCTATTTAACTCAATGTAGTGAAAAAATAAATCAACCGGAAACAGAAGTTTTACCGAGCGCTTTAGTCGCAGAAGCAAAAAAGAGCAAAAGCAAAGGAATTTTTGTTTCGGAAGAAGATTCTTTAAAACCTTCAAAATTAAAAGAGCTTTCCTATGTTTATATCTATCGGGTAAGGCGAGGAGAAACTCTTTTTTCTATTGGAAAGAAATTGGAAATCCCATGGGGCAAAATTGCCATGGATAATAATATTCAGGATCCTAGGAAAATTCATCCGGGTTAAAGATTGAAAATTAATTTAATCACTCCAACCAAATTTAAAGCTTTAGCGAGCTGGTATGGCCATCCCTTTCATGGACGGATCATGGCTAGCGGTAAAGTCTATAACATGCATCAGCCTTTGGCGGCTCACAAAACCCTGCCTTTAGGAAGTAAGATTTTAATCAGAAATCCCAAAACTGGCGTTTCTTTAGAGCTTGAAATCAAAGATCGGGGCCCCATATATTCAGGGTCGAGAATTTGATTTAAGTCGGGAAGCAGCTAGACAACTCGGTGTAGAAAAACAAGGAGTGGCTGAGCTTGAAATAGAAATCCTTGAGCTCGGATAAAAAAAAGAACCTTATTAAGCGCGTTTTTAAACGCGCTTTTATTTTTGTGGATAAAAATTTGTCTTTTGTTTGTCTTGGGTGGTATAATAAAAAAGATAAGCTTATGCCTTCTAAAAGAAATTTAGTTAAAAAATTAGATAAACTGGCGAATAATTTTTTAAAGCCAGATAAGCGCAAACAGCTTTTAAAATCATTACAGGAGGATAAAACTGAGTGGTTTTTATGGTGTTCCAAGATAAAAGGGATTATGAAAAATATTGATAAATTGGAAGCGACTAAATTAACCGGTTATCTGCTTTTATTAGAAAAAAAGCCGAAAAGCAAATTTCATCAAGACAATTTAAAAAGATATTTAATTAATCGGGTTGAATTTTATAAGCATTATGATTTTACTTTAGAAAAGAAATTAAGCCAGAGAAAGTATGCGACTAAAAAATTATGGACTAGCAAGATACTTCGTTTATTTATCAGTCGTTCTTTTCTAGGAATTATTTTAGTTGTCTTAATTCTTGGTTTTATTGCTTGGTTCTATTTAGACCGGGAAAGCTGTTTGGAATTTGTTAAAGGAGTAGTTGGCCCGTTTTTAAAAGCAATTAATTAATTTAGGTTAGCAAATATTGATTAGTGACGCTAAACTTTAGCGTCATTTATTATCTATTTGTTTAATCTGCAAATTTATGGATTTTAACAATCAATTAAAATCACATCAAAAAAATTATCTTTATGTTTTAATGATAATTTTGTCTATTTTCTTAATTGTTTTGACAATTTTCTTTTTTATTGGTATACAGAACAAGGTTAAACAAGGTAAATATATTGGCCAAGAGATTGAATCTAAGAATACAATAACAGTTTCTGATTCAGCAGAAAAATATGTTAAGCCGGATTTAGCTATGATATCTTTTTCAGTAGTTAATGAAGCTAAAACTGTTGAAAAAGCAATGGAAGATAATACAGAAATGATGAATAATCTAATTAGCGATATTCAAGATCAGGGGATTGAGGAAAAAGATATTAAAACAACTACTTATAGCATTTATCCGCGATATGAATATCGGGAAATGGCGATTGACCCTTCTGGCAGACGCGTTTTGGCTGGTTATGAAATCAGACAGTCAGTTCAAGTTAAAATTCGCGATTTAGATATGATTGGCAATGTTATCCAGGCAGCAACCAATGCCGGAGCTAATCAAACCGGAGGATTAAGTTTTAGCGTAGATAATGATGAAGAGTATAAGCAGGAAGCTAGAGCGGAAGCGATTCAAAAAGCCAAGCAAAAAGCTGAAAAGATTGCCAATGCTTTAGGGGTTGATTTAGTCAGAATCGTTGATTTTAATGAATCTGGACAAACTCCGCGTTATGATTTTGTGGCTAAATCTCAAGAATATGGGATTGGCGCTGGAGGCGCGGCTCCGGAAATTCAAACCGGAGAAAATAAAATTGAAGTTAATGTTAGTATTACTTATGAAATAAATTAGTTTAATCCTGAGATTTCTTTATGAAAAAATTTATTGTTATTGCGAGTATTTTTGTTATTCTGATCGGAGGATATTTTATCTATCAGTCAACTAAAGATTTAGAATCAGAATCTGTAATTGAGCAGGTTCAAAAAGGCGAAATTAAACAATTGGTTTCAGTTACTGGAACAGTTACGCCAGCTAAACAAATTAATCTAGAATTTGAAAAAAGCGGCAAATTGCAGAATTTGTATGTTCAGGTGAATCAACAAGTTGAAGCCGGCCAAAAGCTGGTTTCTTTGAGTTCTGTTGATTTGTACGCGCAATTGCGTTCTAGGCAAGCAGTTTTAGATTTAGCTCAGGCAAAATTAGCTAAAACCTTAGCTGGCGCTCGAACAGAAGAAATTGAAGTTTATCAGGCAGCGGTAGAAAGCGCTAAGGTGACTGTGGATAATAAAGAACAAGCTTTGATTGACGCGCAAGAAGACGCAAAAAATGATTTAGCTAATGATTACCAGGATGTGCCTGATATTTTAAATGATGCTTATCTTTATGCTGATAATGCTTTGAATAAGCAAATAGATGAGCTTTTTGAAGGAGATAATACAAATACTCCTGAATTAACCTTTATTACTACTGATTCAAGCCTGGCTAATCAAGCGGAATCAGCCAGGGTAGAAGCTGGTCGCAATTTAGCTAAAATTTATAATCAAATAAATAATTTAGATGAATCTGATTATGAAAATTTAGACGCGGCTATGACTGAGGTTAAATCTTATCTTAAAGAGATTAACAATAGTTTATCTATTATTAGTAGCGCTTTAAATTCAGCAATCACTACTTCAAGCTTTACTGAATCCGAATTAAGCACTTATAAAACTAATCTAAGCACTGCCAGAACAAACCTTAATTCAGAGATTTCTAGTATTACCAGTCAGCAGCAGACTATTAGCGTTACTAAAGTTTCTAATCAGACTAGTTTAAATACTGCCCAGGCAAATTTAGATTCAGCTGAATCAGCTTTAGCTAAGGCAGAACAAGAATTAGCCTTGAAAAAAGCTGGTCCGCAAAAAGAAGATATTCAATTAGCGCAGGCAGAGGTAAATCAAGCGCGCGCTAATTTACAGCAAATTCAAGCAGAAATCAGTAAAACTATTTTATTTGCTCCGGTAACTGGTATTATTACCAAAGTTGAAAAAGAACTGGGTGAAACAGTCTCAGTTAAAGAAAGTGTTATTTCCATGATTAGCAAAGCCAAATTTCAAGTTGAAGCGAATATTTCTGAAACAGAAATAGCTAAAGTTAAAGTGAATGATCAGATTGAAATGACTTTAGACGCTTTAGGCCCTCAAGAAAAATTTAGCGGACGCATTATAGAAATAGAACCGGCAGAAACTGTAATTTCAGGAGTAATTTATTATCAAGTAACTTCAGTTTTTGAAGTTGAAGATGAAAGAATTAAGCCGGGTATGACTGTAAATATGGATATTTTAACTGATAAAAAAGAAAATGTCTTATACCTCCCTTATTATGTCATTAAGCAGGAGAATGGGAATAAATATGTTTTAGTCCAAGAAGGAGAAAAGAAGATAAAAAAAGAAATTAAAACCGGGCTGGAGGGAGAAACTAGAGTTGAAATTATTAGCGGCTTAAAAGAGGGCGATAAGGTTTTAGCAGAAAGATAAATGTTAATTAAATTAGAAAATATTGCCAAAAATTATGTCAATGATGGCGCTGTAACCCCGGCTTTGCGCGGGGTTTCTTTTGGAATTGAAAAAGGACAATTCGCTGCAATTATGGGTTCTTCTGGATCTGGAAAATCTACTTTAATGTATATTCTTGGTTTTTTGGATAAGCCAACTCAAGGAGAATATTTTTTTGAAGGCGAGAATGTGAATCAGTTTAATGATGAAAAATTAGCCAGTATTAGAAACCAAAAGATTGGCTTTATTTTCCAATCATACAATCTTTTGCCAAAGATTTCAGTTTTAGAAAATGTTTTATTGCCAACTATTTATAGTCCTGATTTAGATAAAAAACAAGCTGATCAGAGAGCTAGAGAATTATTGGAAAAAGTCGGCCTTTCACATCGAGTTGATTATCGTCCTAATCAGCTTTCTGGAGGAGAACAGCAGCGGGTGGCAATTGTTCGGGCTTTAATTAATCAGCCAAGTTTAATTTTAGCTGATGAGCCAACCGGAAATTTAGACAGCCGGTCCGGCCAAGAAGTAATGGAGATTTTACAGGATTTAAATGAAGAAGGACATACTATCCTTATGGTAACTCATGAAAAATATGTAGCTGAATGCGCTCGCCGGATAATAGAATTTAAGGATGGGCAAGTTTTAGCAGATAGCAAAGTAGCTAATCAGCGCTTAGCCAAAAATGGGCTGATAAAATAAAATGCATTTAATAAATGTTTTAAAACAGACTTTTCAAATATTAGCGGCCCAAAAAAGTCGCTCTTTTTTAACTATGTTTGGAATTGTTATTGGGGTTGCCGCAGTAATTTCAATTATGGCAGTCGGAGCTAGTGCTCAAAATCTTTTGCTTGATCAAGTGCGCGCTTTAGGGAGCAATATTGTTGGAGTCTTGCCCGGAGCTTCTGATGAAAACGCTCCTCCAGCATCTGTTTTTGGCATAGAGGTGACAACTTTAACTTATCAAGATGGTTTAGCGATTCAGGATTTAAAGCATGTTATTGGAGTTTGCGCTTATGTTAAAGGACGGGGTACAGTTAGCTATTTTAGAGAATCAGAGGATTATGATTATAATGGAGTTAGTGAAAATTATCCGCAAATAGAAGATACATCAGTTGCTAAAGGGAGATTTTTTAAGCAGGGAGAAGTTAATGCTTTGGCTCGGGTAGCGGTTATTGGAAACCAGGTTAAAGAAGAATTATTTAAATCTGAAGACGCAATTGGCAAGAAGATAAAAATAAATCAAGTCAGTTTTAGAGTAATCGGAGTAATGAAAAAACGCGGAACTGCTGCTTTTCAAAATCAGGATAATCAAATTTTTATTCCGATTAAAACAGCCCAAAAAATATTATTAGGTATTGATCATTTGGCTTTTCTGAGAGCAAAAATAGATAATATTGAAAATATTGATTTAGTTATTTCACAAATTAAGGAAACTTTAAGATATCGGCATAATATTCAAGATCCAGCTAAAGATGATTTTTCTGTTCGCAGCACTGATCAGGCTTTGGCTATGTTAGGGACAATTACTGACGCGCTTAAAATGTTTTTAGCCGCAGTAGCAGCTATTTCTTTGATTGTCGGCGGAGTTGGAATTATGAATATTATGTTTGTGGTAGTTAATGAGCGAACCCGGGAAATTGGTTTGCGCAAAGCAGTTGGAGCAACTCAAAAAAATATTCTTTTTCATTTTTTAGTTGAGAGCATGATTATTACTTTAATCGGGGGCATTTTTGGAATTATTTTTGGCTTATTAATTGCTTTAGGCATTTTTATTGGAGTGAATGCTTATGGCTATGATTGGCAATATATTATTACTCCTTTTTCAATCATTATTTCTACTTTAACCGCTATAATAGTCGGTTTGGTTTTTGGACTTTGGCCAGCTAGCCGGGCTTCTAAATTAGATCCGATTAATGCTTTAAGATATGAATAAAAAAGTAGAGAGGACGTTCTTTATAAGGCGTGTCCTCTAACATCCTCAAATTAAGGAGCGTCCTCTAATCTTAAAATGAAACTATCTTCTATTTTTAAACAATCTTTGATCGCTTTAAAAGCAAACCGTTTGCGGAGTATTTTTTCTATTCTTGGAATTGTGATTGGGGTAACCGCAGTTGTTATTATTCTTTCTATGGGGCAAAGCTTAAAAGGATTGGTTTTGAATGAAGTTGAGTCTTATGGCAAGAATATGCTTGATATTGCGGTTAAGGTTCCGGGAGCAGGCGATGTTGGCAGCATTGCTTCTATGGCTCAGGGAGTTAAAATTACCACTTTAAAACGAAGAGATATTAATGATTTGCAAGACAAAGATCGTTTCCCGTATATTAATGCAGTTTCCGGACAAGCTTTTGGACAAGAATGGATTAATTATCAGGAAAAAGAAAAACAGATTTTAATTTATGGATGCAGTCCTGGTTTTCCCGAAGTTTTTAAAATAGCTGAATTAGCCCAAGGCAGGTTTTTCACTCAAGATGAAGAAGAAAGTTTAGCTAAAGTAACAGTTTTAGGGCATAATTTAAAAGAGGATTTATTCGGTCAAGAAGATCCAATTGGCAGGAAATTAAGGATTAAAGGGCAGAATTATAAAATTATTGGAGTTTTTGAGTCAATGGATATGATGAGTATGGGCGGGATTGATATTAATGATTTTATATATATTCCGCTTAAGACTACGCTTAAGTTAATTTTAGGAATAGATTATTTATCAGAAATTGCTTTATCAGTGGAAAGCCCAGAATATTTTCCGCGGGCTAAAATAGAAATTGCTCAGATGCTTAGAAAAAATCATAATATTTCTGATCCAGAAAAAGATGATTTTATGATTACTACCATGGAAGAGATTTTAGAACAGATTAATGAAATTAGTGTCATTCTAAATTTATTGCTTGGATTTTTAGCAGCTATTTCTTTATTAGTTGGCGGAGTTGGAATTATGAATATTATGTTGGTTTCAGTAGTTGAAAGAACTCGTGAAATTGGTTTGCGCAAATCTCTTGGAGCGAGCAAAAAAGATATTCTTAACCAATTTTTAATAGAAAGCTTGGTAATTACCGGATTAGGCGGAACTATTGGAGTAATCTTAGGGATTAGTTTGTCTTTATTATCAGCTATAATTATTCAAAGCCAGGGGATTGGATCTTGGCCATTAAGCATTTCTTGGCTGGCAATTATAGTTGCTTTTAGCATTTCAATGATAATTGGTTTGATTTTTGGAGTTTATCCGGCTCGCAAAGCAGCTCAATTAGATCCAATCAATGCGTTAAGAAAATAAGGATAAATCTAGACAAAAAAGATTTTTTGTGTAAAATTGTGATTAAGAATAAGTAACTGGCAATTAAGAGCGGATGATAAAATAAATTGTTTTGTTATTTGCCTTGATTCCAGAAATAAAATATGCATGCATGGCAAATATTTTTTTGTTTTGGCTCTGCTATTTTAGCTTTAATTTTTGCTATTTTTTTAGCTTGGCAAATTAAGCGAGAGCCAGTTGAGGAGGGAAAAGCAAGCCAGATTGCCAAAGCAATTAAAAAAGGAGCAATGGCTTTTTTAAATAAAGAATATCAAATTTTGTTTTCTTTTGTTATTTTAGTAACTATTTTATTATATTTCTTTCTTAATTCAGGAACTGCTTTTGCTTTTTTGGTTGGCGCGTTTTTAAGCGCTTTAGCCGGTCAGATTGGCATGCGAATAGCTACTACAGCTAATCTTAAAACCGCAACTAGCTTAAAAGATAATTTTAGAAAAGGATTAAATATGGCTTTTAACTCAGGTTCGGTTATGGCTTTAAGCGTAGTTGGGCTTGGTTTATTAGGTATTTGCGGATTATATGTTTTTTTTAAGGATCCAGTAATAATTTATGGTTTTGGCTTTGGCGCTTCTTCAGTTGCTTTGTTTGCTCGAGTTGGCGGAGGTATTTATACTAAAGCAGCTGATGTTGGGGCAGACTTAGTCGGCAAAGTAGAGGCCGGAATTCCAGAAGATGATCCGCGCAATCCAGCTACAATTGCTGATAATGTTGGTGATAATGTAGGAGATGTGGCTGGAATGGGAGCTGATTTGTTTGAAAGCTATGTTGATTCAATTATTGCTGCTATGGTAATTGGTTCATTAGTAGTAGCTGGCACAGGCGGTATTTTATTGCCATTAAGTTTAGCTGCTTTGGGAATTTTAGTTAGTTTAATCAGCGGAGCTTTTGTTAGAATTGGTTCAGCTGATAAAGGATCTGGTCATAAAGCGCTGAATCGAGGAATTTGGATAGCTACTATTCTAATGGCTTTGTCTTCTTTTGGCTTAATCAAATATCTTGGTTTTGGAATTAATCTTTATTGGTCTTTTCTTTCCGGATTATTAGCTGGTTTGATTATCGGTTTAATTACTGAATATTTTACTTCTGATAAATACAAATTGACTCAGCGAGTTGCTAAAGCTTCACAAACCGGAGCTGGAACAAATATTATTTCTGGTTTTGCCTTAGGCATGTTTTCTACGATTATTCCGGTTTTAGCAGTTGCAGTTGTAGTCTTTCTGGCTTATTCCTGGGGACAGCTTTTTGGCGTTGCTATTGCTGCGGTTGGCATGCTTTCTACCTTGGGAATGACTTTAGCAGCTGATACTTTTGGACCGGTAGTTGACAATGCAGCTGGAATAGCTGAAATGGCTGGAATGGGACAGGATGTTCGCGAGCAGGCCGAGGATCTTGACGCGGTTGGCAATACCACAGCAGCGATTGGCAAAGGATTTGCTATTGGCGCAGCTGCTTTAACCGCTTTGGTTTTAATGGTTTCTTACGGGCAAACAGTTCATTTGCCATTTATTGATATTTTGAATTATAGGGTAATTATTGGTTTGTTTATTGGAGGATTAATGCCTTTTGTTTTTTCTGCTTTTGCTATGGAAGCAGTTGGCCGGGCAGCTATGGCTATGGTTGAAGAGGTTCGCCGCCAATTTAAGACAATTAAAGGAATTATGACAGGGAAAACCGAACCTGATTATGAACGCTGTATTAGCATTTCTACTGCTTCGGCTTTAAAGCAAATGCTTATTCCAAGCTTATTAAGCATTTTAGTTCCGGTTTTAGTTGGTTTTATTCTTGGTCCAGCTGCTTTAGCCGGTCTGTTAGCAGGTTCTATTGTTTGCGGCTTTTTGCTGGCAGTCACTATGGCGAATGCAGGCGGAGCCTGGGATAATGCTAAGAAATATATTGAAGCAGGAAATTTGGGGGGTAAGGGTTCAGAAGCGCATAAGGCAGCAGTAGTCGGGGATACGGTTGGAGATCCTTTTAAAGACACAGCTGGTCCGTCATTAAATATTTTATTAAAATTAATGGCGATTGTTGCTTTAATTATTGCACCTTTGTTGTAATTTTAAGTTCTTTTAAAAAGGAGGCAAAAAATGCTAAGTCGAGTTTTACTGGTTTCAGATGAGAAAGAATTTTTATTGAATCAACAAGTTAGACAATTATTTGCAGTAATTTGTAATTCTACAAAAGTGGAAGAATTTAAAGAGTATCTTATTTGTGACGAAACTGTTTATCCTGATTTAAAAAAAGAAATTGAAATTTTTAACCCTCAAGTAATTGTTTTTCTGACTAAGCGAGCAATCAATTTTGCAGTTTCTGTGAATACAGATTATGTTGACATTAAAGTGGTTGTTTTTGAATGGGAACCGCGCAGAGGAGATTTGGTTTTTTTGTATGGTTCTTGGTTCCCGGAATTTTTTAAAGATAGTTCTAACCAAAAAAAAATTATCAACGCTATTTTACAAGAGTAGATAATTTTAGATAATACTTGACAGCCATTAGTTTTGGGTATATACTCATAATATATCTAAAGCAATGGCTGTTTTATCTAAGGTCGCGCCATTGTTAATTAATAAAGAAATATAAATATGCCTAATTTAAATAGAACTGGCCCTCAAGGAGCTGGTCCAAGAACCGGACGCGGTATGGGAAAATGCGCTCCTGGGAATAATCTGCGATTTGGTTTTGGACGCGGTTATGGCGTTGGACGCGGCAGAAGATTTTTTAATGCTCCGCAGGCGACAGAACAAGAGGAAAAACAAGCACTTCAAGATGAATTAAAAGCTTTGCGCGAAGAAGCCAAGCAGATAGAATCTCGGCTTGAGGAGTTAAAAAAATAAAAGAGATGGTTAGACCAATTAAAAAAAGATTGATTCGGCATTTTCCCCGGGTAACTTATTTTAAGCCTCGGGCAGTGCCTTTACAATCTTTAAAAGAAGTTGAATTAAAACCAGATGAGCTGGAGGTTTTGCGATTGTGTGATTTTTTAGATTATACTCAGCAAGAAGCAGCTAAAAAAATGAATATTTCGCAAAGCACTTTACAGCGAACTTTAGAAATTGCTCGAGCTAAAGTGGCTGAAGCTTTAGTAAAAGGAAAAGCAATTAAATTTATTGAAAAAAATCAGGAATGAAAAAAAAGAAAAAAGTAGTTGTTGCTTTATCCGGCGGAGTTGATTCTTCAGCTGTTTTGATTTTGTTAAAAAAACAAGATTTTGATTTAGTCGGAGTTTCTTTCAAATATTCAGCCTGGCAAAGTCCAAAAAATAAATTAAAAGAAAATGTTTGCTGTTCTGACGAATCTTTTAAAATTGCTGAAAAAATTTGTCAAAAGTTGAAAGTTCCTTATCAAATAGTTGATCAGCAAAAAGAATTTAAAAAACAAGTAATTGAATATTATCTTTCAGTTTTGAAAAATAAAAGAACGCCTAATCCTTGCGTGGTTTGCAATCGTTTAGTCAAATTTAAAAAACTTTTAGCAGTAGCTGAAGAATTTAAAGCAGACTTTATTGCTACTGGGCATTATGCTAGAATTAAACAAAAGCAGGGAGAATATCAATTATTGCGAGCCAAGGATAAAAAAAAGGATCAAACTTATTTTCTTTGTCTTTTAACTCAGCAAGAATTAGCTAAAACGCTTTTTCCATTAGGAGATTATCAAAAAAAACAAGTTTATCAAATTGTGGAAAAAGCTGGATTTGATTATTTTAAAAAAATGAAACAAAGCCAGGATCTTTGTTTTGTTTCTTCCCAGTCAGTTTCAGCTTTTTTAGAATCAGAATTAGGCAAGCAACCGGGAAAGATTATTGATTTGCAGGGAAATTATTTAGGCGATCATTCAGGATTATTTTTTTACACAATTGGCCAGCGTAAGGGATTAAATTTGCCTAATGGGCCTTGGTATGTAGTTAGGTTTAATCAGGATAAAAATGAATTAATTGTTACTAATCAAGAAGATGATCCAGCTTTATTTGCTCAAAAAGTAAAAGTAAAAAATTTTAATTTTATTAATTCCCAAAAGCCGGATAAAAAAGATAAATTAATAGCTAAAACAAGACTTAATCAAGAATTAACAGAGGGTTTTTTTGAAAAAATTAAACCTTCAGAAACAATTTTTAATTTTATTCAGCCGCAAAAAGCAATCACTCCAGGGCAATGGTTAGTTGTTTATTCTGGCCAGACTTGTTTAGGCGGAGGAATAATTGATTCAGTTGAATAATATGAAAAAAATATTTATTTTATTTTTTCTAGTTTTAATTAGTTTAATTCCTTTGTTTAGTTCAGCAGATCAAACAAAGCAAGAAGTTAAGATTTATTTTTTCTATGGAAGCACTTGTTCTAGCTGTCATAAAGCAGAGCCTTTTTTAAATGATTTAGAAAAAAAATATTCTTTTTTAGAAGTTGTTTCTTATGAAGTTTTTAATAATCGTGATAATGCCAAAATATTATTAGATCTTTTGGAAGCATGCGGGGAGGAAAAGGCTGTTCGAGTGCCAACTATTTTTATTGGCGACCAAGTAATTAGAGGATATTTAAATAAGCAGACAACAGGGCAGGAAATACAAGCAGCAGTTGAAAATTGTTTAGAAAAAAAGTGTTCTGATCCAATGAATCAAATACAGAAGTGTGATTACGATACTCAAGAAAAAAAAGATGAGATTATTGATTATCCGATTATTGGCAAGATTAATCTTTCTAAATTATCTTTGCCAGTTTTAACTTTTGTTTTAGCCGGTCTAGATGGATTCAATCCTTGTGCTATGTGGGTATTGCTTTTTTTAATTGCTTTATTAATTAATTTAAAATCAAGAAAAAGGATTTGGCTGGTTGGCGGAACTTTTATTTTAGTTTCTGGGATTGTTTATTATTTACTTCTTTCTGCTTGGCTTAATTTTTTCTTGCTAATTGGTTATGTTACTATCACTAGAATAATTGTTTCTTTTTTAGCGATTTTTGCCGGAATTTGGCAATTAAGAACATTTTTTAAACATAAGCCTGGAGTTTGCCAAATAGCTCCGGATGGAAGCAAGATTAAAAGCAAATTATCAGAAAAAGCTAAACAAACTGCTGAATCAGCTGCTTTGCCAGCTACTTTTTTGGGAGTAATTATTTTAGCTTTTGGAGTTAATTTGGTAGAATTTTTTTGCTCAGCTGGTTTGCCAGCGATTTATACTAAAATTTTATCATTAAGCGATTTAAGCGCTTTGTCTTATTATCTTTATCTTTTATTTTATACAATTGTATTTATGATTGATGATATGATTGTTTTTGCAATCGCTTTAATAACTTTGCGCAGAATTGGAGTTACTGATAAATATAGTCATTGGAGTAGCTTAGTAGGAGGAATAATTATTCTTTTATTGGGGATTTTGTTGCTTTATAAGCCAGACTTTTTAATGTTTAGTTAAGATGGTATAATTAAAATACAATTAAATTGTTTTTTTATGAAAAAGATACAAGAAATTACCAAGCAAGAATTAGATGCTTTAAAAATAGTTACTTTTGATATTGACGGAGTAATTGCTCCAACTGGGACTAAAATCAAAGAAGAAGAAAATGGCTCTAAGCTATATATGGAATCAAAGCCTTTGTCAAAGGAATTTATTGCTAATTTAAAAAAACTTGAAAAATATGTTCGGCTTAATTTTTCTTCAGGCAGAAATATTCTTTATCTAAAAAGCTTGGTCAACGAAATTATAGATAAAAATACTATTTTAACAGCTGAAAATGGAAATTTAATTTGGCTTGATTATCAGCTTAAACATTCTCAATATAATGATGAATATTTTTCTTGGTTAAGGGAATTAAAACAGAAAATAAAACAGATGAAAAAGAATGACAAAAGAATTAGGGGATTTGAGCCAAAATTTTTTATTTTAACAGTTCATTCTGAAGAAATGGATGAAATTCCTGATTTGGTTAAACAAATAGCCGGAGATAAACTTTATTGTTTGTGGACTAATGAAGGCTATGATATTGGCTCTAGCCAAATGTCAAAAGGAATTGCTATCCAAAATTTAGCTAAAGAATTATCAATTCAGCCAAAACAAATTATGACTACTGGGAATAACTATAATGATCAGGAAATGCTTGAAATTGGGAAAGGAGTTTCTGTAGATCCAAGCAGAGTTGAAGCAGAATATTCTATTGATCCTAAACCAGGAGAACTAGGTGGTGAAAAATTAGCTGAGTTTTTATTAAATTATTATCAAGGGAAATAAAAAAGGAGCTCTAGAACTCCTTTTTAAATAGATTTAAGAATTTTCTTAAATTAAATTCATTTTCTGTTTAGCTTTTTTGAGATTTTCTTGGGCAATTGGGCGGGCTTGTTGAGCGCCTTTTTTTAATATCTGCTTTATTTTCTCAGGTTTTTTAAGAAGTTGCTGTTTTTCTTTTTGAATCGGTTTTAATTTTTGAATAACTTTTTCAGCTAATTCTTTTTTAAAATCTCCATAGCCTTTATTTTCAAAATTTTCTTCAATTTGATTATAATCCAATCCGGTAAAAGCATTGTAAATAGCCATTAGATTACAGATGGCTGGTTTGTCTGGTCGGCACTTTATTCTTTTGCCTGAATCAGTCATTGCTTTTTGGATTTTTTCTTTGATTAAAGCAGGGGAATCATCAATCCCGAGATAACTGTTCGGAACACTTTTAGACATTTTTTGCTTTGGGTCAAGCAAAGACATAATCCGAGCAGTTGATTTATTTAGCAGACATTCCGGCTCAACAAAAGTTTGGCCAAAGCGATGATTAAATTTGCGGGCAATTTTTCGGGTCAGCTCCACATGTTGCTGCTGGTCTTCTCCAACCGGAACTACTTCAGCTTGATAAATTAAAATATCAGCTGCCATTAAAACCGGATAACCAAATAAGCCCATATTAATTTCTTTTTTAAATTGCTTAGATTTATCTTTAAACTGAGTCATTCTTTCTAATTCAGAAATTGGAGTAATTGTATTAAAAAGCCAGGTTAGTTCAGTATGTTCCGGTACATCAGATTGGACCATAATGATTGCTTTTTTAGGATCCAGTCCAGCAGCTAAATAAGTCGCTGCCAAATCAAGAATATTTTTTTGTAAATTTTTAGTTGCTTTAGGATTAGTCAGAGAATGCAAATCAACAATTCCCCAGATACAGTCATATTCATTTTGCAGATTAACCCAGTTTTTGATTGCTCCTAAATAATTGCCGATATGAATAGCGCCAGTTGGTTGGATACCGCTAAAAATTCTTCTTCGATTTCGCTCAGAATAAATTTTTTTCATGTTATTTTTTCTTTGCTTTTTGAAAAGCTTTAATAATCGGTTTTAAATCGCCTTGAACAATTTTATCCAGATTGTGCCAAGATTTTTTAATTCGATGGTCAGTAATCCGATTTTGCGGATAATTATAGGTGCGTACTTTTTCTGCCCGCATAGCGCTGCCGATTTGTTCCCGGCGCTGGTCTTTGCGCTGAACCATTTGTTTCTCTCTTTTTTTAGCTAGCAAGCGAGCGCGCATAACTTTCATAGCTTTTTCTTTATTGGCTAATTGAGTTCTTTCGTCTTGGCAAGTAACTATCATTCCGCTAGGAAGGTGAGTCAGACGGATAGCTGATTCTCTTCGGTTAACATATTGTCCACCCGGTCCGGAAGCGCGCAAAGTGTCTACTCTGATTTCTTTAGGATTAATTTGAATTTCTGATTCAGTTGCAAAAGGCATGATTGCTACAGAAACAGTAGATGTATGGACTCGGCCTGATTTTTCTGTTTCTGGGATTCTTTGAACTCGATGAACTCCACCTTCTTGCTGCAATTTTTGATAAGCTTCTTCTCCTTTAATTTCAAAAATAATTTCTTTATATCCATTTAATCCGGTTTCGCTGCTGCTTAAAAGGGAAGTTTGCCAATTTTGCTTTTCAGCAAATTTAGAGTACATGCGAAAAAGATCAGCTACAAACAAAGCTGATTCATCGCCGCCTGCTCCGGCTCTAATTTCAATTATAACTCCCTTAGGCATTATTTCTTTTTGCTAGTCTTTTTAGGAGTGAGTTTTTGCTGTTTTTTAGACATTCGCGCTTTGAATTTTTCTACTTGCCCAGTTTCAATAATCCTTTCTTTGCCTGTATAAAAAGGATGGCATTGAGAACAGATTTCCACATCTATCTCTGGGTGAGTGGATCCAAATTCAAATTTAGCGCCGCAAGCGCATTTGATTTTAGCTTTAGGATAATATTTTGGATGAATATCTTTTTTCATTATTAATATGATAACGGATTTGGAAACAAAAAGCAAGATTAAACCCTGCTTTAAAAAGCAGGGTGGTTTAATTAAACAGGCAATTGAGAAGAAAAAGAGCATTCTTGGCTAAAGCAGAAATTCCATCCTTGTTGGTCGTTTCCCCAGGCATAGCCGATTACATTCCCTTGCTGGTCGTAAAATTGAGGATAAGGGCCGGGATGCCAATTTAATTCAATTCCTGCTAGTTTAGCAAAATCATCCGGAGTAAATTCTGAATTTTCCCAAATTACTTGATTTTCCATAATCCCTCCTTTTTATGGAATATAGTTAAAAGATCTGGATAATTCTAAGATAGCTTAAGTTGTTTAAAAAATCAAGGATAATTCTTAGATTAAAACATCTTGCTTTTATTTTGCATTATGCTATACTCAAATTATTAGAATCTGGCTTTTAGGCCGTGTCTTTTTAATAATCTATAAATAAATTATGCCAAAACAAAATGAAAAGCCCCGACATAAAGTCGGAATCCCGAACAAAGCATCGGGGAAAAATAAAAAAAATAAAAAATTGGATTTAGAAAAAGTCTTGCCTTCATTAGAAGAAATGCTAAAGCAAGGTATTCATTTTGGTCATCGAACTTCTCGTTGGAATGTTAAGATGGATCCGTATATTTTTACGGCCCGTAAAAATGTGCATATTATTGATCTAGAAAAATCTAGAGAAAAGCTGGGCCAAGCTTTAGAATATCTTTATCAGCTTAAACAAAAAAATGCAACTATTCTTTTTGTTGGAACAAAAGTTTCAGCTAAAGAAATAGTTAAGCAAATTGCCGAAGAAATAAATATGCCTTATGTTAATGAACGCTGGCTAGGTGGAACTTTAACTAATTTTCCGGTAATTTCCAAGAGATTAGAACATTACCGCGATTTAGAAGCTAAAATGCAAAGCGGTGAAATGGAAGAAAAATATACAAAAAAAGAACGCCATGATTTTAATGTTGAATTACAGCGTTTAAAATTAAGATTTGGTGGAATGAAAAAAATGACTCAATTGCCAGATGCTTTGTTAGTAGTTGATACTCATAAAGAAAATTTGGCAGTCAAAGAAGCTCGAATGCAAGGAATACCAGTAATCGGATTATGCGATACAAACGCAGATCCTTCAATTATTGATTATCCGATTCCAACCAATGATGATGCAATTTCAGCTTTGAAATTGATTCTTGGTACAATCCAAAAAGTCTTAGAATAAATTATTAACTTTTTTATTATGATATCATTAGATCAAGTTAAAGAATTAAGAGAAAAGACCGGGGTTTCGATTATGGAGTGTAAAAAAGCCCTGGAACAAGCTCAAGGCGATGAAGCTAAAGCTTTAGAATTTTTAAATCAAAAAAGCGCTGAAAAAGCTGAAAAAAAGTCAGAGCGAGAAGCTGGACAAGGAGTAATTGAAGCATATATTCATAACAATGGAAAAGTTGGCGTGTTGATTAAATTGAATTGCGAAACTGATTTTGTGGCTAAAAACGAAGATTTTAAAAATTTAGCTCATGATATTGCTATGCAGATAGCTGCGAATGGAGCAGAAAATATAGAAGAGTTGTTAACGCAGGAATTTATTAAAGATCCGCAAAAGAAAGTTCAAGATTTAATTACTGAAGCAATTGGCAAGCTCGGAGAAAATATTCAAATTGGCGAATTTGCTAAATTGGAAATTTAATCTTATTGATTATGTCTTTAAATTTGGTTTTTATTATTGCCATTCTTGTTGGCTTAATCGGAATTGGAATAATTATCTTTCGCAAGATTCCTGTTTTAGCAAATTTAAGCGAGGATGAAATATTGATTTTAAAGCGCAAGAAAAATCTTTGGCAAAAAGCTAAGGAAGTTGATTATAAACAATATTGGTCAAATTGGCTGGTTGGATTAGAAAAGTTTTTAAGAAAATTAAAAATTTGGTTTTTAAAAATAGAGAATCTATTAAGCAGTTTAATTTATTTTTTACGCCGGCGCAGCCAGATAACTGCTCAAAAATCAAAAGAATGGATTCGTCAGAAAGAAGATAAGCGGAGAAAGTCGTTTGAACAAGAGGATGCAAAAAAAGAAACAAATAAGACAGAAGAAAATTTTTCTGTTAAAATAGAGAAAGAAGAAAAACAAAATGAGCCAAAGAAAAAACAAGCGCCGAATGATTTTATTGCTTCTAAGATAGATCAGGAATTACAAACAGATCAAGATGATGATTTGCCAATTAGTGAATTAAAAAAGCCGATCAAAGAAGAACAAAAATGGATTGATCTGATTGTGGAAAACCCTAAAAATATTACAGCTTACAAACAACTTGGGTTGCTTTACTGGCGCCAGCATAATTATAAGGACGCGAAATTATCCTTAGAAATGGCGGTTAAGCTTGGTTCAACTGATAGAAAGATAAAACAGATTTTGGAACAAGTAAAAGAAATGGATAAAAATTAAAAGCCAGTGTAGCTCAGGGGCAGAGCAACGGTTTTGTAAACCGTCGGTCGGGGGTTCAAATCCCTCCACTGGCTCCAGGGGCAGGTGGCAGAGCGGCCAAATGCATCAGACTGTAAATCTGACGTCTTCGGACTACGGGGGTTCGAATCCCTCCCTGCCCACATAATTAAATTAAGCTGAGGTAGCTCAGTTGGCAGAGCACATCCATGGTAAGGATAAGGTCGCGGGTTCGAATCCCGCCCTCAGCTCCAGGAGGTAATATAAACATATGTCACAAGATAATTTAATAAAATTTCAATGCACTAAGTGTAACCGGATCAATTATTGGTCTCGGAAAAATAAAAAAACAATTCAGAAAAAATTAGAACTGAAGAAGTTTTGCAAATGGTGCCGTAAGCATACCTTGCATAAAGAAATTAAAAAGTAATTATTTTATTTATTTTATAAATAAAATATGGGCGCGTAGCACAATTGGCTAGTGCACTGGTCTCCAAAACCAGAGGCTGCAGGTTCGAGTCCTGCCGCGCCTGCCATAATTCTTGTCTGAAATCTATTTTAATTATAAAAACCATGCTCGCCTTTGGCGGGTGCGTCAGAAGCCGTTCTAAAAGATAATGTGAAGACAGTATGTAATTAACTTAATGAAACGAAAAGAAAAAATTTTATCTATTTTATTAGAATTATTTTTTGGGAGTATTGTTATAGGAATTCCTATTATATTTTTTCTTATTTGGATAAAATTAATCTGGTGGGCAATTATAGTTACTTTCGGTTGTTTTATTTTTCTACCAGCATATGTTTTATATGATCAATATAGTCATTTAATAGATAAAATTAAAGAAATTGTTAATAAAAATCAAACATTAAAAGTAATAGTTGGTATTGTTTTAATTATTCTTTTTATTTTAGCAATATGGGCTTCTTGCGAGTTAACTTATATTATTGAGAAAAAGTACTTCCCTGAACAGTTAGAAAAAAACATACAAGATCACGAGAGAAGACTAGAAAATTGTAATATTAATAGCCAATCAGGACGATGGATATGTGATTAGTTTAAAAATTATAAAGAAATAATTTATGGAAATAATTGGTTATATACTTTATGGAATACTTATACTTTTTACCCTTGGTTCTATGTGGGGAGTAAGGGAAAAACTAGCCTTGGGCTGCCCGACTATAATAGGGAGTTTATATTTCCTTATCTTAAATCTTATTTTTGTTTTCAAAGATATTAATTATTTACATCTAATCTGGTCTATTCCTTTAGTGTATATATTAAC
>CAZJBH010000002.1:0-39402 GCA_964544485.1 uncultured Candidatus Saccharibacteria bacterium | reverse complement strand
GGGTTCGAATCCCTCCCTCTCCGCCAATTTTTAAAAATAAAAGTTCTTATAAATTCATTCTAAAAATATCTGAAAAAATAAAAAAGACCTACTCAGCATTATGCTTTTCGGTCTTGGTTTAGCGAAGCCGCTAGAGAAATTAAGGTACCGAATTCCGATCAACGAGAAGGATATTTCCTTGGATGGACAAGTAAGTTAGCTCTACAGAAAAACTATTGCACAAGGAGTGTGCGACTCCTATTAGCTTTTTCGTGAACCAACAAAGACACCTTCTCAAATTCGTTCTGTTTAAGCTCGAACTTTTCCCCACTCGGTACTTATCTGCACAATTAAACAGTCTCCCTTAATTCTTCAAAGATCCCTAGCGGCAAAGAACAATGTAATTAAAAACTAACAAAATATTTAATTCTTGTCAATAAATTTATGAAATTAAAACATAAAGAATTGCATCGGATTGCTTCTACGGCAATTATTTATAAAAAAGAAAAAGATGAGTATAAATATTTAATTACTCAACGCAGCTTTGAGAAAAAAGCTTTTCCTGGCTTATGGACTGTGCCAGGCGGAGGATTAGAGACTGATGACTATATCCACACTCCTAAAACAACTCAAGATCATTGGTATTTTGCTATAGAAAAATCATTGCATCGAGAAATTTTAGAAGAAGTTAATTTAAAAGTTGGTAAAATAGAATATCTATTAGATATGGTTTTTATCCGATCAGACGGAATTCCTTGTATTGTTTTAAGCTGGTATTGTCCATATAAATCAGGTAAAATTAAATACGATTCAGACACGATTAACCATGCTTGGGTTAAAATTAATCAACTCAAAAAATATAATTTGATTGAAGGAATTAGAAAAGAGATTGAAATGGTTGATAAAATTCTAAACGGAAAAAAGAAAAATTTAGTTAAGTTTAAAAAATAATTATGCCAGGTAATGAAATTGAAGAAATTAAAAACAGAATAGATATTGTAGATTTAATTTCCGGATATATTAAACTCCAAAAAGCAGGACGCAATTACAAAGCGCCCTGTCCTTTTCATGCTGAATCAAGCCCTTCTTTTATGGTTTCTCCAGAACGCCAGTTATGGCGTTGTTTTGGATGCAATAAGGGAGGAAGTATTTTTGACTTTGTTATGGAAATTGAAGGAATTGAATTCGGCGATGCTTTAAAAATACTAGCTCAACGAGCCGGTGTAGAATTACAAAAAACAGATCCGATTTTAGCTAAACAGCTAAGCACCGAAAGAAATAGACTCTATCAAATTTGCGAATTAGCTAATCAGTTTTTTAATAAACAATTAGAAGCTAGCAAAACTGGTCAACAAATGCAAAAATATTTAATTTCGCGCGGCTTAAAAAAACAAACTATTCAAGAATGGAAAATTGGATACGCGCCTAATGATTGGCATTGCTTAAAAGATTTTTTAAATGGACGCGGATATCCTGATTCGGAAATAGCTAAAGCCGGATTAGCTATTAAAAGCGAAAAAGCAAATTCAAATAATCCATATTATGACCGGTTTAGAAATCGAATTATGTTTCCGATTACTGATATTAACAACCAAATTGTTGGTTTTACCGGAAGAGAAAATCCAAATCATCCGAATGAAAATATGGGCAAATATATCAATACGCCAAATACTTTAATTTACGACAAAAGCAAAATTATTTACGGTTTAGACAAAGCCAAGCTAGGAATTAGAAAAAACAATTTATGCATTTTAGTAGAAGGACAAATGGATGTCATTATGTCTCATCAGAATAAATTTGATTATGCAGTTGCCAGTTCAGGAACTGCTTTATCTGAACAGCAAATGAAAATCATTAAACGATATACTGATAATTTAGCTATGGCTTTTGACATGGATGCAGGGGGAGAAAACGCTACTAAAAGAGCGATTGATCTAGCTTTAGGATACGGATTTAATACTCAAGTAATTGAATTGCCGGAAAAACAAGATCCAGCTGATGTAATTTTGGAAAATAAAGATAATTGGGAAAAAGCGATTAAATCAGCTGAGCATATTCTTGATTACCATATTCAAACAGCTTTGCGCAACTTTGGCAATCAAACAGCTGAAGGCAAAAAAAAGATTGCTAATCAAATTTTGCCGATAATCAAACGGATTACTAATCAAGTAGAACAATCGCATTGGCTTGAGAAATTAAGCGTTCAAGCGCAAATCTCTGAATCCGCTTTAAGACAAGAACTGGATAAAATTAGGATAAATAATGATTTTTATCAAAAAAAAGAATCAAATCCAATTCAGCCTAAAAAATATATTCCTTTAGAAGAATACGCGCTTGGGCTTTTACTAACTCATCCCAAACAAATCAAAGAATGCAAAAATCATTCTTGCGATATTTTTTCAAATACTGATTTGCAGACAATTTATAAAAAGCTTAAACAAAATAAATCAGTTGAAGAAATAAAAAAACAAATATCAAAAAAATACCAAGATCAAATAGATGATTTAAGTTTTAAAGCTGAAGCGCAGCAAGAGCTAACTGAAGATTTTGAACCTAAAACAGAAATCAATTTTTGCCTGAATCAATTAAAAAAGAAATATCTGCAAACCAAACTTCAAGAATTAAATCAACAAATTAAACAAGCTGAACAAGAGAATAATAAAAATTTATTAGAAAAACTAACTAAAAACTTTAATAACTTATTAAAGCAAATATAATATGCCAAGAAAAAAAAGATCCATTCAAGCTTCAACTAAAAAAAAGCCGGTTAAAAAACAAATCAGAGCAGCTAGAAAATCAAAAAAAGACTTGATTGATCAAGAAAAATTAGATCAATTAATCAACCGGGGGAGAGAAAGAGGGTTTGTAACTGAATTAGAACTTTTACAGCTTTCTCCAAGGATAGAATATGATATCCAAGGATTAGAAAACGCTTTTGAAAAAATCAGAGAAAACAATATAGATATTGTAGAATCAATTGAATTTCTAGAATCTAATGAAAAATCAAATAAAAAGAATAAAGGAAAAGCGATTAAGCCAGAACAATTTGATAGTGTTCAAATGTATTTAAGAGAGATTGGCCAAGTTCCTTTATTAACCGCTCAAGAAGAAGTAAAATTAGCCAAAAGAATTGTTCAAGGAGATGAAGAAGCAAAACAAAAGCTGACTCAAGCTAATCTAAGATTAGTTGTTAGTATTGCTAAAAAATATGTTGGCCGAAGCCGAAGTTTAAGTTTGCTTGATTTAATTCAAGAAGGAAATATCGGACTTTTTAAAGCAGTAGAAAAATTTGATTATACCAAAGGATATAAATTTTCCACTTATGCAACTTGGTGGATTAGACAAGCGATTACTAGAGCTTTAGCTGATCAAGCCAGAACTATTAGAATTCCGGTTCATATGGTAGAAACTATTAGTAAATATACCCAAGTCAGACGCTCTTTATTGCAAAATTTAGGCAGAGAACCTTTAGCTGAAGAAATAGCGGCTGAAATGGGGGAGCCAATTGAAAGAGTCCGCCAAATACAAAAAATATCTCAAGAAACTATTTCTCTAGAAACTCCGGTTGGAGACAGCGAAGAAGAAAGCCTACTTGGAGAATTTGTTAAAGACGAAAAAAGCTTATCTCCCAGCCAGATAGCAGGCAAGCGCTTGTTGCGCAAAAGATTAGAAGAAATTTTAATTGATCTTTCCCCTCGCGAACAAAAAATCTTATCAATGCGTTTTGGATTAAAAGATGGGATCACTCATACTTTAGAAGAAGTCGGGCAAGAATTTGGAGTAACTCGCGAAAGAATTAGGCAAATTGAAGCTAAAGCCTTAGAAAGAATGCGTCAACACGAAAAATCAAAAAGATTAGAAGGATATTAATGAAACAGCAAAAAGCAAAAAATATTCTTATCCTATTAACAGAAATAGCAGCAATTGGATTAATGGCCTTTAACTTACTCCCGCGCGAATTATCTTTAGTCATTACTGGAATTCTGCTTTTCTATTTCATTTTTGAACCCTTAGAAGATTCTCTTTGGGTTTTTATCGCTTCTATCCCTTTATTCATTGCTTTGCCAATTACTCAGAATATAGATACTTTGGCAAATTGGCGAATTTTATCAATTGCGCTTTTTTTAATTCTATTCTTTAAACAAGGAATTAGCATCCAATTAATTAAAAAACAAAATAAATGGAAGCTAAAAGAAAAATTTAAGCATTTTCAAATAGAATATTTATTCGGCATATTTTTAATTTTAGCAATAATTTCTTTATTAACAGCGGAAAATATTTGGTTGGGAATTAAACAAATAATCTTCTTAATCAATGCTTGCTTAATTTTTATAGTTATCAGAAACTTAGCTTTTCAAAACCAGATTCTTTTAAAAAAAATAATTAGCGCTTTTAAAACAGCAATTGGAATTGTTTTAGGAATAGGTTTTTTACAATTAGGATTAATTTTTTTTACTAATCTTCATCAATTTTGGCATTGGTGGGACCGGCATATAATTAACCTTTTTTATGGAATTGATTTAAGTAATTTGCTTTCTTACAGCAATACCTGGTTTTCTTATTATTCTTATCAAATGCCAACTTTGCGTATCTTTTCTATTTTTCCTGATTCGCATTCATTTGCTTTCTTTTGCATTCTAGCCCTGCCTTTTTTCTTAACTTTAATTTATTTAGAAAAAAAACATACAAAAAGAATTATAAATTATATCTTATTGATTGCTTGCTTATTGGCTATAATTTTCTCTGGTTCACGCGGCGCTTGGGTTGGAGCCGGAACAACTTTGATTTTTTTTCTTTTTTTGTTATTAGCCAACTGGTCGCCAACGATTAATAAGTTTACTTGCTTTTTTAAGTCAAAGAATAAAAAAATATACGCTAAAAAAATACAGCTTGTCTTTTTTAGCTTAATCTTATTTTTCATTCTTTTTCCAATTGCTTCTGGAATTTTATTCGCTCCCCAGTATATTCAATTAGGCAGCCAAGCAATCAGCGAAAAAACTTCTGCTTTTGAAAGGGCTAAAACTATCATAGATTTTAATGAAGCCTCAATTAAAGGAAGATTAGAAATTTGGCAAAGAACAGCTGATTCTATTTTAATTCATCCTTGGCTAGGAGTGGGGATTGGCAATTATCCAAGCATTTTAAAACAAGATTTAAATTATGCGGAAAAAGGATCTTCAGCTCATAGCTTATATCTACAAATAGCCGCTGAAATGGGAATTTTTGCTTTAATTATTCTATTAATTATTTTCTACAAAATACTAAAAAGATCCTGGCTGATTTTTAATCAAGAATCAGAATCTCCAAAAAACTCTTTTCTTGTAATTTGGAGCGGGTTTTTCCTGCTTGCCTTAGTTTGGATTTTAAGTTATAGTGTATTTGACATAGTACTCTTGAATGACAAGGTACTTTTATTTTTCATCGCTAATTTAGCGATTCTATACTCTCTAAATTATGAAACAAACTAATCCATTAGTTACTATCCATTTGCTTTCTTTTAACGGCCAAAAATATATTCAGTCTTGTTTAACTTCGGTTTTAAATCAAACTTATCCAAATCTGGAAATTATAATCACAGATAATGCTTCTTCTGATAAAACAATTAATTATTTAAAAAAAATTAAAGCTGAAAATAAACAGATTAAGATAAATTACAATAAAAAAAATGTTGGATTTGCCAAAGGGCAAAATCAAGGAATTAAGCAAGCTCAAGGAGAATACATTCTTTGCCTAAATCAAGACATAGTTTTGGATAAGCATTTTATCAGTCAAATAATAAAAGCATTTAAGCAATTTCCTCAAGCAGCAGCTATGCAGGGAAAGCTTCTTCGCTGGAGCGGAAAAGCAAATTTTTTAAATAATTTTGCTGATTACAATGTTTGTTATATCATTGATACCAAAGGATTAAAAATGCTTAAAAACGGACGAATCATCAATCAAGAACAAGGACAAATTGATAATTTTAAAGAAAATAAAATTGAACCTATTTTCGGAGCTGATGGAGCAGCCCCGGTTTATCGCAAAAAAGCTTTAGAAAATATTAAAATAGAATTGAATCACAAAAAAGAATATTTTGACGAAGATTTTTTTGCCTATAAAGAAGATGTTGATTTAGCTTGGCGTTTAAGATTATACGGCTGGGAAAGCTATTATCAGCCAGAAGCGCTAGCTTGGCATGACAGAACCGCTGGAGAAAGCGCTGCAACAAATTATTTAGAAATTATTAGAGAAAGAAGAAAAATTAATAAATTTAGCAAATATTTAGCTTTTAAAAATCAGCGTTTGATGCAAATTAAAAATGAGCTACCTTGGCATTTTATTAAAAGAATGCCTGAAATTCTAATCAAAGAATGCGGTTCTTGGGCCTATATTTTAATCTTTGAAGCTTATACTTTAAAAGCCTTAAAAGATTTATTTAAACAAATGCCGAATGCCTGGCGCAAAAGGAAAATAATTATGGCTAATAAGAAAATAGGATTAAAACAAATTCAAACTTGGTTTAAAAATTAATTATGCAAGATCAAAATTCATATCTCCCCAAAAAGAAAAAACGCAGAATTTGGCCAATCATTTTAATTTTAATTTTAATCGGCTTTTTTTCGCTTTTCTTTTTTAAAGCCAGTTTTACAATTAGCAAAGTGGTTAATTGGGATGGTTTAGCAAATATGCTGCCAAGCGGCAAAGATTTGCCTGATTTACCTAAAAAAAATCCGGATCGGATAAATATTCTTTTATTGGGATTTCGCGGACCAGATGATCCCGGAGAAGGAAAATATTTATCTGATACTATGATTATGGTAAGCATAGATAAAAAAAGCGATAAATTAGCTTTGATTTCATTTCCGCGCGATATTTACGCTCAACTTTGGTGCGATGAGAATAAGAAAAAAATTAATTTTGCCTATGCGCAAGGAGGATTAGAATGCGCTAAAAAAACTCTTTCTTATCTATCCGGAGAATATATTGATTTTGCTGCTTCAGCTGATTTTCAAGGATTAATTAAAATAATTGATATTCTAGGAGGAATAGATGTTTATCTAAATCAACCCTTTCAAGAAAGCTTTCAATGGGCTAGAGAAGGATGGGAAGAAAATAAATATTGGCAAATTAAAGAAATTGAAGGAGAAGAAAAATGGGTTTTCCAAGTTCCAGAAGGAAATAATCATTTAGACGGCAAAACCGCCTTATACTATGTCCGTTCCAGATATTCTACAGATGATTTTGACCGTATGAATAGGCAACAACAAGTTCTTTTAGCAATTAAAGAAAAAGCGCTTTCTTTGGGTTTTTTAGCCAATCCAGTTAAAATTTATCAAACTTTAGATGTTTTAGGAGACCACTTAAAAACAGATATGCAATTAGCAGATATTAAAACTTTGATTAATTTAGCCAATAATTTAGACAAAAAACAAATTAGCGTTAGATATTTTGATAACAGCGAAAACGGGCTGCTTTATCATACCTTTATTAACCAAGAATATGTTTTATTGCCAAAAGGAGATAATTTTAATGAAATTCAAAAAGTTTGTAAAAATATATTTGATTAAAAATGATTAGTATTATTATCACTCATTACAAAACTCCTATCTTGCTTAAACTTTGCCTTAAATCCATATATGAGAATATTGGCAATCTTGAACATGAAATAATTATTGTAGACGGAGAAAGCGAAAAATTTTCAAGAGAAATGATTTTAGAAAAATTTCCTCAAGTAGAATTCATTCCTTTTACTAAAAATGTCGGTTATGCTAAAATGACTAATGCTGGAATCAAAAAAGCAAAAGGGGAATATTTGCTAATTTTAAACGCAGATATTATGGTCTTAAAAAATACTATAGAAAAAATGCTAGACTATTTTGAAAAAAATCATGAAGTTGGTTTAGTTGGACCCAAATTGCTCGCTTTTAACAATCAACCGCAAAAATCTTGTTTTGCTTTTCCTACAATTGGAACATTTTTTGCCCGGCGCACTTTTTTAGGAAAATTAAACTGGGGCAAAAAAAGACTAAATCACTTTTTATTAAATAATTATGATTTTTCAAAACCAACTCCGGTTGACTGGATACAAGGATCCGCTATGATGACAAAAAAATCATTACTTGAAAAAATTGGCCTGCTAGATGAAAGATTTTTTATGTATTTAGAAGATACAGACTGGTGCCAGCGTTTTTGGAAAAATAATTTAAAAGTGATCTATCTTCCAGAAGCAAAAATGTCCCATTATTATTATCGGATTAGCAAAAAATGGGGCGGAATATTAGATTTTTTCTTAAATAAATATACCCGCATACATACTTTGAGCGCTTTAAAATACTTTTTAAAATACCGCTATAATTAAAATTTGAAATGAAAAAATATTTAGCAAAAATAAGTTTAATCATTTGTTTAATTCTTATCTTTGGAATCGGCTATTTTGTTGGCAACGAATTAAGGCCATCAGTTGAAAAAATTGAAGGAATAGATAATAAAACATCTGAATATTCAGAAAATGTTGATTTTAGCATTTTTTGGGATGCTTGGCGCGTTGTAGAAACAAAATATGTGAATAGAAATGATTTAGATAAACAAGAAATGATCTATGGCGCTATCTCAGGACTTTTAGAATCGCTTGATGATCCTTATTCTGTATTCATGGAACCAAAAGATAGCCAGCAATTCATGGAAAATATTCAAGGCTCTTTCTTTGGCATTGGAGCAGAAGTAGGCATTCGGAAAGAAACTTTAACAATTATTTCTCCATTAGAAAACAGCCCGGCAGAAAAAGCCGGACTTAAAGCAGGGGATAATGTATTAAAAGTTGATGATAAATTAACTTCTAATTTAACCTTAGACGAAGCAGTCCAATTAATTCGCGGAGAAAAAGGAAAACCGGTTAAATTATTAATCGCTAGAGAAGGATGGGAAGAAGCTAAGGATATTACCATTATTCGAGATAAAATAGAAATTCCAATTATTAAATGGGATTTATTAAATCTTTCCGGAAAAAAAGATAACCAAGGTAAATTTGCCCATATTCAATTTTATCATTTTACTGAAAATTCAAGCCAAGAATTTGCTAAAGTTATTCAAGAAATTTCAAAAACTCCGGCTCAAGGAATAATTCTTGATTTGCGCAATAATCCGGGCGGGTATCTAGAAGTTGCGGTTGATATTGCTAGCTGGTTTTTACCAAAAGGAGAAACAATAGTCAAAGAAACTTTTGGCAACGGAGAAGATGATATTCTTTATCGGAGCAAAGGATATCAAGGAATTAACAATCTTTCAACAGTAGTTCTGATTAACCAAGGATCTGCTTCTGCTTCAGAAATCGTTGCTGGCGCTTTAAGAGATATAGTCAATATTCCAATTGTTGGCAAGCAAAGTTTTGGCAAAGGATCAGTTCAGCAAATGGAAAAATTAAAAGACGGAGCAAGTATTAAAATCACGGTTGCTAAATGGCTTACCCCAAATGGAATTTCTATTAGCGAAGAAGGAATCAGCCCTGATTATGAAGTAGAAATAACTGAAGAAGATATTGATCAGATGGAAGATCCTCAACTAAAAAAAGCTTTAGAAGTCTTAAATAATGGAGAATAAACAAGTTATTTTAAAAATTCACGGGCGTGTTCAAGGGGTTTTTTATCGAGACAGCGCTCGTAAAAAAGCGCGCAAATTTAATTTAACCGGGTGGGCAAAAAACCGAAACAATGGCTCGGTTATAATTAAAGCCCAAGGAGAAAAAGAAAACTTGAAAAAATTTATTGACTGGTGCTATAATGGACCTATCTTAGCTAAAGTTGATAAAATTGAAATTAAATGGGAAGAAATTAAAAAACCGCTGAATAGCTTTGGAATTAAACACTAAAAATATGAAAGTAATCTTATTGCAAGATATTAAAAAATTAGGCAAAAAGAAAGAAGTTAAAATCGTTAAAGATGGCTATGCCAGGAATTTTTTATTACCAAACAAAAAAGCCATTCTAGCTACTCAGCAGGAATTAAATAAGCTTGATCAGCTAAAAAAACAAGAAGAACAAGAAGCAGAACAAGAATTACTTAATTACCAAAATATTGCCAGCCAACTTGATGGTTATGAAATTGAAATAAAAAGCAAGGTTAGCGATGAAAAAAAATTATATGGAGCGATTAATGCGGAAAAAATAAGCGAAAAATTAAATCAACTCGGATTTTCAGTTAATAAAGAACAAATTAAATTAAAAGAGCCAATCAAAGAAACAGGGGAGTATGATATAACTATTGAGCTGCCTCATAATCTAGAATGCGGAATAAAACTTATTATTACTCCACAAGAAGAAAAAGAATAAAAAAAATAAGGCATTTAATTGCCTTTTTTTTATTCTTTTAGAGAGCGCTCCTTTTATTTTTCTATTCCACGCTAATTACTTTTGCCTTTCTTCTGTTTCCGTCAAAACGCTTAATTTTTTTAGTAGCAAATTTAACTACTCCCTCAGCAACCGCATAAAGGGTATTATCTCTGCCTTTGCGAACATTTTTTCCAGGCAGATAGACTAAACCGTTTTGTCTAACAATAATTGAACCGGACTGGGCTTTTTGTCCTGATGCTAATTTTAATCCTAAATATTTTGGATTAGAATCGCGTCCTAAGGTCGTTGTCCCAGAAGCTTTTGTCTTTGACATAATAAAATTTTATTAACTTTATATATGTTATCTGATTTTAAAGATTCAGTCAAGCAAAATAAAACTG
Source organism: uncultured Candidatus Saccharibacteria bacterium (assembly GCA_964544485.1). Taxonomy (GTDB): domain Bacteria; phylum Patescibacteriota; class Minisyncoccia; order Portnoybacterales; family UBA2143; genus CAZJBH01. The sequence goes on along the minus strand of CAZJBH010000002.1, from coordinate 28,718 downwards.
ATTTTTTGTGGATTTTAACTATTCTCTTAATTGGTTTATCTAGCTTTGGAGCTGGATTATTAATTGATTTAAAAAAATCGCAAAGTCCAATTATAATTCATTCTCCTCAGACAGAAATTAAAAAAACCGCTTCATCAACAACAAAAGAAAATAGATTAATTGGCAGTATTAACAGCAACAAATATCATCATCCTGATTGTCCTTGGTCAAAAAAAATATCTCCTCAAAATCAAATTTGGTTTGATTCAGAAAAAGAAGCCCAAGAAAAAGGATATTCTCCATGCGGAAATTTTGAAAAATATAATCAATAATTATTTATTTTTTCTAATTGAAATCGTTTTAAATTCTTTTTCTTTAGTTTTAGCTTTTTGAATTTTTTTTCTGACTTGATAGGGAAGAGAATCATAAAGCGCTTTGAATTTTTTTGTATCTAAACTTAAAATTTGACTCCATTTTCCTAAGGGTTCTAAAATTTGCTTTAATTTATCAGCATCATAATCATATCTTTTTTGAATGCTTCTGGCGATATATCCTTGATCGCCAAAAATTCTGTCTAAATTATTCTCATCGCAATATTTATTTATCTGATCTTTTAATTGCGCTAATCTTTGATTCTCTTGCGATTGATTCTCTTTAAGCTCAAAATATTCCTGAATAATTTCCTGGATTTTCTTCTCATCCAAAGAAGGGGAATCTTGCTTAATAAATTTATGCCTAAATAAAGGACAATATTTCTGATAAGAGCACCAATCGCAAAGGGGATTTAAAATTGGGTCAAAATTACTTTGTTTAATTTGATCAATTAATTCTAAAATTCTATCCTGATTCTGTTTTATTTTTTCCTGATTTTGAAAAGTAGATAATTTTTCTCCATGTTTAAGATAATATAAAGATAATTTAATCGGCTTATTCTTTTCTTTCAAAGAAGGCCAACGATTAGTTAAACCAAGATAATAAACTGATAATTGAAAATTATTGTCAATTTCTCTTTGGGCAGGCATTTTTTTGCTTGTTTTATAATCAATCACTTCAAAAGATCCATCTTCTAATTTATCAATTCTATCTATTCGTCCGGTAATTTGATGAAATTCATTTTTATCTTTATCTTTAATTAAAGCTTCAAAAGGAGATTCTAAATTAACTATATTAAAATTCTTGCTTTGATTTTGAACATAGTAATTTTTAAGAATCTCAATTCCTTGATGAAAAGCAAAAGCTTCTTCTTGTTTGTCTTGATAAACTGAAGAATTCCATTTTTGAGTATAAATTTTTAATAATTCATCTTCAGATAAGGGGACTGGCTGGCTTGGCTCATGAAAAAGCTTAAGGCATTCATGAATTAAGGTGCCAAAAACAGCTTCTTTTGATTTAACAGCTTTAATTCGATCAATATATTGATATTTATATTTTGCCGGACAATTAGAAAAAGATTCTAATCCGGAATAAGAAATACGCATAATTTATTTTTTCCCATGAAATTTTTGATGAACTTCACGCAATTTTTTATTAGTTACATGAGCATAAATTTGAGTAGTAATTATATTCTGATGCCCTAAAAATTCCTGGATTAATCTTAAATCAACTCCTTTATTTAATAAATCAGTAGCAAATGAATGACGAAGCGTATGAGGAGTAGTATTAGACGGCAAACCGGCTATTAGAGCGTATCTTTTGATATTTCTTTCAATTGAACGATCAGTTAAACGGCTTGGCTTATTTTTTCTGCCTTGGTAATTAATAAAAAGAGGTTTTTCTAAATCAGCTCTAGTTTCTAGATACTTGTTAAGCCAATAGATAGCCCGCTCTGAAAAATATACAGTTCTTGGATGACTTCCTTTACCAATAATACCTAATTCAAAATATTTAGAATTTGATTTAATATTTATTTGATCTCGATTAAGAGCTACTAACTCAGCTATTCTTAAACCGGTTGAAAATAAAATTTCTAAAATGGCTCTATCTCTTAAGCCATTTTTTTTATTTGTATCCGGAATAGATAATAGTTTTTCAATTTGTTCATAAGTTAAAAAATGAACTTTTTTTTCACCTTTAGTCTTAGCTAATTTTATTTTCTCAGCCGGTAAACAAAGTATATCTTGATTAGCAAAATAATTCAAAAAAGAACGCAAAGCAATTAAATAATAATTTTGAGTTGATTTTTTTAATGGCTTTTTTGATTGACGCGCAAGATAAACTCGATAATCCCAAATATGACTAGGGGAGAGCTGATGAGGTTTTAAATCTGATATTTTTTTTTCTTTTAACCAATTGACAAACTTATTTAAAAAGCGGGAATAGTTTTCCTGTGATTTATTAGATAAACCTTTTTCAATATCTAACCAATCTAAAAAACTAGTTAAATAAGAAATTAATGGCTGATTGCTTTTTCTCATTATCTTTTTTATTAATAGTGTATTAAGGTATATTATGCGACCTTATTATTATCTTAAAATACAGCTTTTAGGCTGTCAAATTGTTTTTGTGGATAATCCCTTGCTCCATTCTCCCCTCTTTCTTTTAATAAATTATATTTTACTACTCTCCTTAATTAAATACAGAATCTTTAACTTTGATTGCCCTTTCTTTAAGCCAATCGCTCCCCTGTTGAATTTTGATTTTTAGGGGATTTAAAGCTTGCTTAACTGTATCCAGCTTATGAGTAAACCATGATTTAGTTTTTTCTTTAGCATATTTTTTGCTTTTTTCTTCAAGCTGATCCTGTTTTTCATCTATGGTTTGGCTAAGTTTATCCTGAGCTTGATTAATTTTTTCAGGAAAGAATTTTTGTTTCAGAAAGTTGCCAAAATGTTTAACTGGGGAAACTATTTTTTGATCAATTTGCTGATCAATTTTTTGCAAATAAATCAAATCGCTATTATGCAAAACCGCATAAAACGCAATTACCATCACAAGCAATAAAAGTGAAAAAACTCTGGCTCGAGTCATATATTTAAAATACTTTCCTCAAGATACCAATTGGGGTTGATTCATCAGTTTGCCCCAAAGGATTATCTTGTAAAGCTTTAATTAAAATATTTTTATTAACTCCTTGGCTAGCGCCTAAAATTCTAGCGCCTAAATCATTAACATCAACAATTGCCACAGGCAAATTAACTGCTTGGCTTATTCTTTCAGCTGTTTTTTTTGGGTTCTTTGGAATCTTGCTGGCATAAGTATTATAAGGAGGAATTGCATAATCAACCGGGCCGTCTATGCCGCGCGCTTTTTCTCCAGCGATTAAATAAAAAACTCCCCGAATACCAAAGAGCTTAGTTATAAATGCGGCTAAAGCTGCCAAAATAATCCGCCAAAGGCCAACTTCTTCAATTGCTAATTGCATAGTTTCCGGAGAAGCGAGTCCAATTCCAGCTGGATTCTTATAAACTTTTTTACTTAGCCAAATTGCTATTTTGCTTGGCTTAATTTGATCAATTGGATAAGCTCTTCCTTGCATAATTGCAATTATCTTTTCGCTAATAAATAAAGTATCCCCTGGCTGAGTTATTCCTTGAATATATTTTTTAATCGTTGCAACTAAATCTTTGTTTTTTTGAGTAATCAAATCTGTTTTAATCGGATAACGCGCGTATTTCTCTCGATTAATTTGAACAATTAATTTTTTATTCGGATTTGGCTTCATATTTAATGATAAACAATCATTTGATTAATGCTAGTAGTAGTGTCATAAAGCTTGCCAATATAGGCGCGGCTAGAGGATAAATAAATATTTGAACCAAACAAAGGATCATGAACCACATATCTCCCATCATTGGTTTTATGATGGATAACCACATAATGCGCTCCGCTATATCCATCTGCTTGAATTCTAACAATCACTGGATAACCAGCGCCAACTTCTCGATCAATCCTAAACCAATCAGCTGCAGTCCGATAAGTTGCTAATACTTTTTGCAAACTCTCCCATTGGCTCGGCCAGATAATCAAACTGGAATAATAAATCGGCTCTCTGGCCAGCTGAGCCGGATTAATAGTTTCTCCATGATAAGTAAAGACCATAGCTACTGAACTAATAGCGCAGCCATAATCCTTTAATTTAGAATTAGACATGCCAATTCTATCATTCCCCCATCTTGAATCATCTTGTCGATAAAACCAATTTTCAGAAGCCCAATATTGAGAAGGAGGCTTTTGCTGCATTTCTTTTAATCGAGCTAATTCAGCTGCCCGACGCTGCATTAATCCGTTAATATCCCCTAAAATTTCTTTTTTTTGCGCTTCTATTTCCGCCAGCATTTGTTGATATCTATTTTCTTGCCCTTTTGTGCGATTAAGTAAAGTTTTTTGAGAATTCCTTTGAGCAGCCAATGAATATTTCTGACCGGCTAATTGTTCTTCCAAAGATTTTAATTGTTCTTTTTTTTCTTCTTGCTCTTGCTTATTAATATGTAATCCTTGCTTAAGTTTTTTTAATTCAACCACTTTTTCCTTAACACTGTATTGAAGATTATCTAAATAAGCAATCTGATTAAAATATTCTGAAAAATCATCGCTTTGCAACATCATTTCTAATTGGCTAGTTTGATCAAATTCAGCAATTGACTGGATAATCACTGCTAAATTATCCCTATTTTTATCTATATCTTCCTGCGCATCTTCAATCCCATATTCCAAACGAATAATCTCTAATTCAGTTTGATCAATCTGATCCTGGGTAAGATTAATCTCTACCTGAATCTTATTAATCCGAGCATTATAAATCGCAATTTGATTATTTAAAGTATTAATTTCGCTTTGCTTTTGATTAATTACTCTTTGATATTCCTGAGCCTGTTTTTCCAGCTCTATTTTCTGAGCTTCATGCTCCTGAATTTTACGATTTAAATCATCAATCAAATTCCCTTGGGTAATCAAAGGGATAATCAATAACAAAAAAATGAAAAATATTTTTCTAATCATATCTTTTCAATCGATTGTTTAACTCTAGCTAATGTTTTTTCTTTGCCTAAAACTTCCATAATTTCAAAAGGACTAGGCGAAGCCTTTTGTCCTGATAAAGACGCTCTTAAAGGCCACAGCAGCTCTCCTCTGCCATACTTCTCTGTTAAAGGCATAATACTCCCCTCTAGCTCTTTTTGATTAAAATTATCAATCTTTTGCAAGGTTTTATAGAGAATCTCTAGATTCTGCTTAACCTGAGCTAAATCCATATCTTTCCAGATTAATAATTCTTTATCATAATTTAATTCGTCAACAAAGAAAAATTGAGTCATTTCTTTTATCTCGGAAAGCGTTTTAATCCTTTCCCTTTCCAAAGCCACTATTTTTTTAGCATATTCAAAATCAGTTCCTTCTGGCAAATATTCAAGACATTTTTGAGTTAAATCGCTTAAATCCATTTGCTTGATATAGTAACTATTAAACCAATTCAATTTATCAAGGTTAAAAATTGCATTAGATTTATTCATTTGTTTAATAGAAAATTCTTGAATTAATTCAGATAAAGAATAAATTTCTCTTTCGCTTCCTGGATGCCAGCCTAAAAAAACCATGAAATTAATCATTGCTTCAGGCAAATATCCTTTTTTTTGATATTCGCTAATAGAGGTAACTGCATGACGTTTGCTTAATTTGGTTTTATCAGGACCTAAAGTTAAAGGAAGATGCCCGTATTCAGGAATTTCTAAATTAAGCGCTTTTAATAATAGGATTTGCTTGGGGGTATTTGAAATATGATCTTCCCCTCTAATCACATGACTAATCTCCATTAAAGAATCATCTATTGGCGCGGCAAAATTATATAATGGAGTATTTTCATCTTTAGCAATGCTAATATCCCCTAATAATCCGCCATCAAATTCTAATTCCCCCTTAATCAAATCATTAAAAGCAACTTTTTCATTTGGACAGCGAAAACGAATAATCCCCTGTTTAGCCTTGCCTTTGCGATTGCAAATATGACGCGGAGCCTGTTTATTAGCTATTTGCTCTTGTTTTTCTTTTTCCAATTCTTCTTTAGTATGGTCGCACCAAAAAGCATTATTGCTATCAAGCAATTCTTTTAAATATTTTTGATAAATTTTAGTCCGCTGGCTTTGATAATATTCTTCATCCCAATTCAAGCCAAGCCATTTTAATCCATTTAAAATATCTTGCTCGTATTTTTTTTCACTTCTTTCCTGATCAGTATCTTCTATTCGTAAAACAAAAATACCTTTGTTTTTTCTAGCAAATAAATAATTAAACAAAGCTGTTCTAACTGTGCCAATATGCAATTTGCCAGTTGGACTTGGGGCTAATCTAACTTTAATTTTCCGATCTTTTTTCATTTTTTAATTGCTAATTTAATTATTTCCTCAGCAATATATTTTGACGATTCTAAAATAGAAAAGTTTTTAGCATTTTCACTCATTGAAATTCTTTGTTCAGAATGTTCTAAAATCTTTTTAATCTCATGTAATAAAAGATGCGGCGTAAGATTATCCTGCTCCATAACTACTGCTGCTCCATATCTGGCAAAACTAAAAGCATTCTCTCTTTGATGATTCCCAGCTGATTTAGGAAGCGGGATAATGATACTTGGCTTGCCGCAAGCAGAAATTTCAAAAATGCTTCCTGCTCCAGCGCGCGAAATTATTAAATCAGCTGATAAATAAGCATAGGCCATTTCTTGCTCTTTTAAAAAAGGAAAAACATGATAATGCTCAGGCAGCTTGTCTTCAAAAATTTTCTTTATCTGCTCTTCATTTTTAACTCCGCATTGATGAATAACTTCGTATTCATTTAAAAGATCATAAAGTGATTTTAAAATTAAATCATTAATTTTTTTAGCTCCCTGGCTGCCTCCAAGAACTAAAATTATTGGTCTTTCTAAATCGCTAATCTGAAAAAATTGTTTTGCTTTTTTCTTTTCTGATGCTTCTTGGGATAAACATACCCTTACTATTTTTTCTCTGATTGGATTGCCCAATAAAGCGGTTTTTTCTTCTTTAAAAAAAGAAATAGCTGTTTTAAAAGCAAGTCCGATTCTTTTAGCGAACTTAGCGCTAATCCTATTAGCTAATCCAGGAATACTGTCTGATTCATGAATAATTATTGGAATTCGATAAATCCAGCCAACAATTACTACTGGAACGCTATCAAACCCTCCTTTGCTAAAAATGACATCCGGCATAATAAAGAAGAGATGCCAAAAACATTGAACTAAGCCAATCGGAAGTTTTAAAATATCAATAAAATTATGAATTGAAAAATAGCGGCGTAATTTTCCAGTAAAAATAGTTTTTGTTTTTATGCCGTGATTAATTAATTCTTTTTCAGCTAAACCGCCGATTCCTAAAAAATATAATTTTAAATCTTGATCTTTCCCTTGCTCTTGATAAATTTGTTTAATTTTATTAGCCACTGCTACTAAAGGATAAATATGTCCTCCAGTACCGCCGCCAGTTAATAGAATTCTCATAATATTAATTTAATATATATCTTAATTATATTTTGAAATATTGACTAAAATTCCAACGCTGCTTAAAAGAATTGCTAATCCGGTTCCTCCGTAACTTATAAATGGCAAAGGCATACCGGTTAATGGAATTATTCCGCAAATAGCCGCGATATTGATAAATGCCTGGAAAAATATCCAACAAGTAATTCCTCCGGCTAAAAGATAACCAAACTTATCCGGAGCATTTTTAGATATTCGCAAACCGCGCCAAGCAAATAAGAAAAACAAGAAGATAATTAACAAAGCTCCGATTAACCCCCATTCTTCAGCAATAATGGCAAAAATTGAATCGCCAATAACTTCAGGTAAATATTGCCACTTTTGAATGCTGTGTCCCAAGCCAAGCCCGAAAAGTCCGCCTGACCCAATTGCCATTAAAGCCTGGTTGATTTGATAACCAATCCCCTGCGGATCAGTTTCTGGATGCAAATACACGGTCAAACGATTCATTCGATAAGCGCTTGTCTTTATTAAAGCAAAAAAACTAGCTAAAGCCAAGGCAAAAAGGACAAAAATATAACTCAGCCGAATACCAGCTAGAAAATAAAGGGTAGTTAAGATGAGAACCATCAAACCAACTGCGCTAGTGCTTGGTTGGAGCAAAAGCAAAATACAAATAAGGCTGAAAATAATTCCGATTGGCAAAAAACTTTTCTTAATCACATTCTCATCCTTGCCTTTGCGGCTTAATAAGCCAGCTAGATAAATAATAAAAACAATTTTGACTATTTCAAACGGTTGAAAACTTAATCCTCCTAATCCAATCCAGCGCCTAGCTCCTCCGTGCTCTATGCCTATCTTAGGAAATAAAACTAATGCTAAGAGAGAAATTGATAAAATAATTAAAGGAAAAGAAATTTTTTTCCAAAAACGGTAATTAATTCTTTGACAAATAAAAAAACCGATTCCGCCAAGCAATAAGCCATAGATAAGCTGATGTTTTAAAAAATAATAACTCTCGTCAAAATAATCTTGGGAAATAACAATTGAAGCGCTTGATAAAACAACTAATCCAATGATTACTAAAAATAATACATTAATAATTAAAATATAGTCTGGTTGTTTGGCTTTAATTGACATCACCTTATAATCTGGTCAACAAAAACCAGGATTAGTCCGATTGCTGCGGTAACTCCGTTTAAAATCCAAAAACGCATAGTAATTTTTGTTTCTGGCCAAGCCTTAGCTTCAAAATGATGATGAATCGGAGTTGATAAAAATATTTTTTTACCTCTGATTTTTTTAGAAAAAGTCTGGAAAATAACTGATAAAGATTCAATCATTAGGATAAAACCGATAAACGGTAAAATCATAAAAGCATTCGTTAACATAGCAATAATTCCTAAAGTAATTCCTAAAGACATGGCTCCGGTATCGCCCATAAAAAATCTAGCCGGATAAATATTAAACCACAGAAAAGCAAGCAAAGCGCCAATAATAACTCCGCAAAAAGCAGCTAAATCCATTTTCCCTTGAGAAAAAGCGATGACTCCATAAGAAGCAAATCCAATCATTAAAATTCCTCCGGCTAATCCATCTAATCCATCTGTTTCATTAACTGAAAAAGCAGTTGCTACTAAAATAAAAATAAAAAGCAAAGGATACCACAATCCAAGATTAAAATCGCCGATAAAAGGAATATGCGCTAAATCCCAATTTAATTTGTAATAAAACCACCAAGCTCCAAAACTAGCAATGAAAGTATACAGAATTAAACGATGTTTAACTTTAAAACCGCCTCCATTTGAACCAATTTTAAAAACGCCTAATAAATCATCTCCTAAACCGATTAAAGCAGAAGCAATTAAAGCGCCTAATGGCAATAAGGTCTGTCCCCTGCTTAGAAAATCAATCTCCGCTAAAATTGTTCCTTCAGTTAAATATGCTAAAAGCCAAAAAAACAAAGCAATTACTAAAACTGTTATCCAAATAAGCAATCCCCCCATAGTCGGGGTCCCTTGTTTTTTTTGATGTAATTTATGAAAAATAGGAGCTCCTTCAGAACGAATTTGTTTGCCTGCTTTAAGCTTAATTAATATTCGCGTCAATAAAGGAGTCCAAGCTAAAGCGAACAAAAAAGAAATAGCGCTTAATCCTAAAATTCTCGCAATATGAAAAATATCCAACATATTAATTTTTTAATTTAATAATTTTACCAAGCATATGCTTTATGAACCCAATTAATTAATTTTTCAGTTTCTAAAAAGCGCTTTTGCGGCAATAATATTTTGATATTTATTTAATAATTTATCTGTATTTGTCCAAGTATGTTTTTCCCCGCCTAAAGAAACAACATCAATTTGAATTGTTTTAGTTATCTGCCAAATCAAAGGATAATTAAAGCTATATTTCACTAAACAAGCAATATCATAAACTGTAGAAATATTAGCCGGATTAAGCCCACTTGGATCAGCAAAACGAGTATTTTTTAAACCCAATTCTTTAGCCTTTTGATTCATTAAAAAAACGAAATCTTTTTCGGTTTTCTGTTCTATTGATTCAGCTAAAACATAAGCTGCATCATTACTAGATTCTATTAAAAGAGCTTGTAAAATATTTTTAATAGTTAATCTTTCTCCAGCTTGAAGACCGGCTTGGCTGCCAAAAACAGAAACTGCATTCTCGGAAACAATTATTTCTTGATTTAATTCTGTTTCTTTTAATTCTTCTAAAACAACCACTGCAGTCATTAACTTAGTTAGACTAGCAATCGGTAAAATTAAATTTTGATTTTGATAAAAAAGAATTTCATTTGATTGAAATGAAATATTTTTTTCCGCTTTTGGATTAAAACTAAAAATTCCTGCTGCTTGGGATTCAATCCCAGGATCATCGATTCCCCAATTCCGAATTGGAAGAAAATTAGGATTAGCGTTTTTCAAAGCTGAAGCTAGTGATTTTTCCCAACTAGCTAATTCTCTAAAACCAATCTCTTGATTAAGATTTTGTAAAGGAAAAGAAAAAAATAAATAAAATGGGTTAGCAATAACTAATAAAAAAATTAATGAATTTATCATTTTCCTAAAACCGCATTTATTCGACAATCTTCAAATTTAACTCTTTTAACTGTTCTTTTGAAATTTTAGAAGGAGCGCCCATAGTTAGATCAGAACCATCTCCGCTTTTGGGAAAAGCAATCACTTCTCGAATGCTTTCTTGATTAAGCAGAATCATTAGAAATCGATCTAATCCCATAGCCATTCCTCCGTGAGGCGGAGCCCCATATTCAAAAGCTTTTAATAGATGGCTGAATTTGCTTTTAATTTCCTCTTTGGTTAAACCGACCAATTCAAACATTTTTTGCTGAATATCCTGGCGATGAATTCGAATGCTTCCTCCGCAAATTTCATGCCCGTTTAAAACTAAATCATATTGCAAAGACCTAGCCTTTAATGGATCCTTGTCTAACAAATCAATATCTTTTTCTTGCGGAGCAGTAAAAATATGATGACAAGGATCATATCTTTTTTCTTCCTTGTTATATTCAAAAAGCGGCCAATTAACAATCCAGGCAAAAGCTAATTCATTTGGATTAGATTTATCTTCTCTTAAATCAGGCGAATCATTGCCATATTTTTTAATCGCTTCATCATAATCTAAAACCGCAAAAGGATTAAAAGTTAAGCGTTTAGAAAGCTGCTTATCTATTTTAATCAAAGATTGAATTACCTGAATAAGCATTTTTTCAACAATATTCATTATTTGTTTTGGCTTAATAAAAGACATTTCTATGTCTAATTGAGTAAATTCCGGCTGTCTGTCTCCGCGCAAATCTTCGTCTCTAAAACACTTTGCAAATTGAAAATATCTTTCTACTCCAGCAACCATTAAAAGCTGTTTTAATTGCTGAGGAGCTTGCGGCAAAGCATAAAAACATCCCGGATGGATTCTGCTTGGCACCAAAAAATCACGCGCTCCCTCAGGCGTTGATTTAGTTAAAATAGGAGTTTCTATTTCTCTGAATCCTTTTTTATCAAGATAATTTCTAATTTGAGTAGCAACTCTATGCCGAATAGTTAAATTACGCTGCATATTGCTTTTTCTTAAATCCAAATACCGATAAGTCAGCCTAACCTCTTCATTAACCCGCCCTTCTTTTTTTAAATCTGTTTTATATTCATCTGCAATTTCAAAAGGAGGAGTTTTAGCTTGATTTAAAATCTTAAGCTCTTCTGCTTCAATCTCAAATCCTCCGCTAGTAATATTCTCATTTTTCATTGACCCGGGCCGTTCATTCACTTTGCCAATCGCTTCAATCACCCATTCGCTGCGCAAAGAATTAGCTAATTGATAACAAGCTTTATTTTCCGGCAAAAAAACAAGCTGGACTAAACCGCTTCGATCGCGCAAATCAATGAAAATAAGTTTTCCATGATCACGGCGCGAATGAACCCAGCCATTTAATTTTATTTTCTCTCCTTTATGCTCAGAAATATTAGAAGCTAAAATTCTTTTCATATTAATTTATTATTTAATAGCTTTAAGATATTTTTGGATATATTGAATAAATTTATTAAAATCTTTAATATCTTGATTAATAATAGAAAATATTTCTTTGGGATCAACCTCCCAATATAAATGAACTAAACGATTTCTTAGCCCAGCCATTCCTTTAATTCTTTTAGCAAATTCTAAAGGCAAAACCCCATACTCTCCTAAAGACAAAATAGACTGGCTATAATCTTTTTTCTTTCCATTAGAAGGCAATCGAGACAATAAATGAGTACTAATACTAAGAACTCCTTCAATGGCAATTCTAAGATAATAGCAAGCTAAAGCATAATTATCTTTATTTTCTTGAAATTCTCTGAAATCTATTTCTTGAAATCTTTTTAGTTCTAAAACAGCCTGATCAATATCATTTATTCTTTGAATAATTTTTTCTTTATCAAAATTTAATTTTCTAGTCATAGCCATTAATTAACGATTAAATTCCAAAATGCCTTCATGAAATTCATCAATAAAATATTTATAGTCATTATAAGTTAAAACTGTTTTTTCCAAATAATTGCAAGATTCAATTTGATCTCGGGTATAAATTAATTCTCCTTGAGTTAAAATTTTGTATCGAATATGCAAAGGAGCCTCTTGAATAAAAACCAAATCAAGATTTTCTTTTTTAAAACAAGAACTTAATTCAACATAAAGATCCCCGTAAACTCGGGTTCTTTTTTTTATTGACGGCAACTTTTTAATGAATCTCACTCCAATATCAAAATCACTTCCCGGATGAGAAAAACCAGATACCTGGGATCCAAAAACATATATATCGGCAAGATTATATCTTTCAGCAATTTCTTTTAATTTTTTCTTAGAAACTCTTTTCATAAGCTATATCCTATCATTTTTAACCTAGAGAATCAATGTGTATAAAAAAATCCCGATTAAAAATCGAGATTTTTACTCAGTACCCCGTAAGGGAATCGAACCCCTATCAACTGGTTAAAAGCCAGCTGCTCTACCACTGAGCTAACGGGGCAAATATTTTATTATCTTAACATTTTTAGAATAAAAATCAACCTTATTTCTTATTCTTCTTATCAATTTTTTTCTTTCTTTTAATTAAAACTATTCCTAAAATTGGCAAAAGCGTCCAAATAAATTCAGCTGAATCGCCAATAAACATTCTTTGAATCAAAGAGCCTAAATCAGCGCTTGCTTGTTTAGGGAGAAAAGAAAAAATAATCATAGCTAATAAGCCAATCTGGAGAATGCTTAATAAAAATAAAATTATCCAAGAAGCATCCCCTCTTTTTCTTAATCTTAAAGTAGAGCTTAAAATTGAACGCGGGATTAAAAAATAGAAAAGAAGAATTAAGCCTAAAAAAATAATAATTTTTAAAGAAGAAGACGGCTCTTCTCCTATTCCCAGCCAACCAACTGAAACTATTTTCTGCCAAGGAATAACTTGAGTAATTACCAAAGAAAAATAAGTGCTGATTAGTAAAACAATCATTCTATTTCTGCCCAAGAAAAGACCATAAATCAAAATAGCAATCAGAAAAATAAGGATAATAAAAATATCCCAGCCTGAAGCTGCTCCAATGCTAAAATTTGTTAAAAACTCACGCATAAATTAAACATTTTTTAATTCTTGAATTAATTTCTTTTGCTGGCGGGAAAGTTTTTTAGGAATTTCAACTTGAATTTTAACTAATAAATCGCCTTTACTGCGTCCGTATAAGCTAGGCATGCCTTTATCCTTAACTTTTAAAACATCTCCTGGCTGAGTTCCGGCTGGAATTTTTAAACCTATTTTGCTGTTATTAATAATTGGTATCTCTATTTTATCACCTAAAGCTGCCTGAGCAAAACCAATTTTCAAATTATAAATTAAATTATCTCCTTGCCTTTGAAAATCTGAATGCGGTTTAACATGAATATTTACATACAGATCTCCGGCCGGACCTCCGTATTGGCCGGCTTCTCCGGATTGAGACATTTGCAAAGTTTGGCCATCAGCTATACCGGCTGGAATTTTTACTTTAATTTTATCCAATTCTCTGATTCTCCCTTGTCCGCGGCATTCAGGACATGGCTTCTCTGGAATTTGACCTCGGCCTTGGCACTCAGAACAAGGACGCTGCTGAATAAACATTTGAAGAATATTTCCGGACCTAATCTGTTCATAGCCAGAACCTTGGCATTTAGGACAAGTTTTTAGATTTTCTCCTCCTTTGCCCTGGCATTTCTGACAAACTTTTAATTTTCTTAATTCAATTTCTTTTTCTACCCCAGTATAAGCCTGTTCTAAACTTATCTCTGTATCAATTGCAATATCCTCTCCTGGACGGCCAACTGTCCTAGATCTTCCCCTGTTTCTGCTAAAGCCAAAAATTTGTTCAAAAATCCTATCAAAACCCAAATCTTCAAAACTATCTTTACCACCAAAAGCATCATAAAAAGATCCAAAATCCTGCTGAGAAAAACCCTGTTGGCCAAATCCTTGATTTTCAAAAGTTTGGCCATATTGATCATATTGGGCTCTTTTTTCTTTATCTGAAAGAACCCGATAAGCTTCGCTTACTTCTTTGAATTTTTTTTCGTATTCTTGTTTTTTGTCTTGAGGAGCTTTATCTGGATGATATTTTAAAGCTAATTTTCTATATGCTTTTTTTATTTCCGATTCATTAGCGTTTTTATCAACGCCTAAAATTTCATAATAATCCTTCATAATTTAAATATTGCTGATTAACTAAACAATCGCCATTATACTTCAATTACCTGCTTTAATACAGATTCTTCTTGTATTTTTACTGCTTTAAAATGAACCAAAAGCTTGAAAATAATAAATGCCAAAAAGATAATTAAATAAATGACGAAGAAACCGATTGTCTTTATAGCAAAAAAGACTCCGATTGACAACCCTAAAGGAAAGTATTCTTGATATTTCTGGCTATATCGATTTATTTCCTGATTCATCCGCTCATATAAAAGGTCTTTAATTTGCTGGCGCTTAGAAGCGTCAACCTCTAATTCTTGCGATAAAGGATTAGTCGGCAATTGGCTTTCTATATTTTTAATTAATGGATCGGCAATTAATTCAAAAAGAGGTTCTGGAATAGATATTTTATCATCTCCTGTTTGTCCCATAGGAGAGAAATAATAAGCGGCTGAAATAATTAAAGCAAGTCCAGTAATGGTTATTGGCATTCCCTTTTTCAGAATGCTAAAAAGCTGTATTTTTAAACGCGCTTTTTTTTCATCTAAAGCCCGATAAGCGCCAAAGAAAAACAATCCGAAAGAAATCGCTAAAATCGGCAAATAAGCCAGTTCAAATCCAAAAATAAATAAGAAAGAAATATAGATTGCCGCCATATTAATCAAACTGGTGCTTTTGGATTCTGATAAAATCCAAGTCAAACTTAAAAAAACAAGCAAAATAAAAAAACTTGATCCAGCCCAAATCCAGCTTTTGCCTGAAATAAAAATATTTTCCAAACTTTCCCAAGCGAAAGCCGCTATCAAAGTAGTAGCGGCAATCATAATTGATTGAGTAATCTTATTTTTCTCCATAAAAAGTTAAATATTATTTAACTTTATTATACCAGCAATTAAGCATAAGCTAAAATAGTTTTTTCCACAACGTTTTCCCAATCATATATTTTTCGAGCATATTCCTTGATTTCTTTCCCTTGGCTTAGAGATTTATTTCTCTGATTAAGAATATAAGCCAATTGATTTTTTAAATCAAAAACATTCTTATTTTTAAAAAAATAAGGCAGATTAGCGAACATTTTAGAGTGCGCGTTAATATCAGATAAAAGCAGAGGCAAACCAAATCCTCCTGCTTCCAAAACTGATAAAGGCATTCCTTCTTGTTCTGAAGGATTAACAAAAAGATAAGCATTTGCAAAAAGTTCTTGCAAAGCTCTGCCTGATTGCGCGCCTAAAAATAAAATATTTGGATTATTATCAACCATTCTTTTTATTTCTTTTTCATAATCATGAGTATGAAAACAAGGGCCAACAATAACTAATTTTTTATTTGGATTCAACTCCTGATAAGCTTTAATTAAATAATGAATCCCCTTATGCCTGATTAATCGGCTGACTACTAAAATATAATTTTCTTTTTCTAATCCCCATTGCTGAATTATTCTAGGCTGGATAACTTCTTGCTGATTAACTCCGTGCGGAATAAATTGAGCCTGACGCTGATATTTTTCCTGAATATAATCCTGTAAATCTTTGGATACAGCAATAATTTCATCAGCCCAATAGCATCCAATCTTTTCTCCTAAATATAAAGAAAATCTAGCTAAAAAACCCCATTTTTGATGATAATAATCTTGGCAATGATAAGTAAAAATTACTTTAGCTGAAGGAATTAATATTTTTGGCAGCCAAGTTAAAAGCGCTGGGCCAATTCCATGAATATGAATCACATCTGGCTTTAATCTAAAAGCGCTGTGCAAACAAGCTAAAAAAGTATGGCTAATCGCATCCAAATGCTTAGTTGGCAAAGAAGGAAGATGAATCAAATTAACTTTTTTATACTTCTTAATCCTTTTAGGAGTGTAATAATTGCGCGCATAAACAAAAACTTTTAAATCAGCTCTTTTAGCCATACGCA
Source organism: uncultured Candidatus Saccharibacteria bacterium (assembly GCA_964544485.1). Taxonomy (GTDB): domain Bacteria; phylum Patescibacteriota; class Minisyncoccia; order Portnoybacterales; family UBA2143; genus CAZJBH01. Next base: position 12,183 of record CAZJBH010000002.1, on the reverse strand, counting down.
AAGCCAGCTCTTCAACATGACGCTCAATTCCTCCATATAAGGTGGGAATTCCTTTTTGTCCGACCATGGCTATTTTCATAATTGGATTAACTCATCCCGCCAAATAAGCTTATTAAAAGAATTATCTTGTTTATTTGAATATTTAATCTGAAAATCATATTCAATACTATCTATCCCTGGCTGTTTTTGAATCAATAATTCTTTTCCTATTCCTTCCGGCAAAAGATATTCAAAACTGATTTTTTTAGATTCACCGGCTGGAATAACTAAATATCCGCCGATAATTGTTTTACCTAATCCTTGGCTAAAATTCGGTTCTTGATTTAATCCTGAAAACTTAACCAGCCAAGATCCCTTAGGCAGATAAACCCTTAAATAACAACGGTAATCATGATTAAACCAATCTTTATTAGGATTGCTATGAGTAAAATTAATTTCTAAATTAACTTTTGGTTTTGAGTTAGAATAATCAATTGCATAATCAACTTTTCTCTGAATAAAAGCATTGCTTTTTTTACCGATTAAATTAGCTTCTACAAGCATTAAATAATTACCCGGATAATTATTTTCAACTCTTCCGCCCCAATCTTTCTTTTCAACAAAATCTTGCAATTTATCATTTTTAAAATAAAGCAAAATATTTTTCTTGTCTAACTCTTCCAAAGCAAGTTTTCTTAAATTTTGATCAGTTAAATACTTTTTGTCAATCAATTCAGCTAATACTTTTTTGATAAAGATTTTTAAAGCGGATTTTCTTTCTCCTTGTTCAATCCCGTGATTAAAATAATTTTTTTCTACTTCGTATTCAAGCTCATATAATACATTCTCTGAAGTAAATTCTTTATCAAGATTAGTTAAATAAACCGGGCCAATAATTTCTAAAAGACGCGATAAAACCGTAGCATTAACCGCAATAATTCCGTCAAAAGTTTCTTCTCCTCCCTGCAAATGATAAAAATCTTTTACTTGCTTGGCTGAAATTAAATAATCCGGAGACCAGTTTCCATCTCTCATCTGCCAATTCTCTATTCCTAAATGATCTTGCAATGGCTGAGGCGGCTGTGTTTGTTCTTGGCCAAATCCGTCAAAAATATTTGTATCATGAATCCCTAAATGAGTTATCTTGGCATTTTTAAACTTAATAATTGCAAAACTTCCCAAATATCCGCCTGATGGCCTTAATTCCAAATTATTTTGGAAAAGCAATAAATATGTTTTTTCCTGGTTTAAGCCGAATAATTCAGGTAAATATTTTAAAAAAGAAAATTTGCTTGTTCCTTGATCAGAGCCATTAAAACCAGCTAAAAAATAATCAATTTTAGCCCAGTCATTAGAAAAAACAAAAAATACACCTATTAAAGAAAGGATAATGCTTAGAATAACTAATAGATTGATAATCTTTTTCTCTTGCATAATTAATTTAAATTATTGGAAACCGGCTCTTTTATTTCGCAACAAGACCAAGCATTAATTGTTTTAGCCTGCTGATAAACTCTGCTTATTTTCTCATAATGGCTGCTTGGCTGATATTTTTTCAATAAATCCATTTGAGCAGCTTTGCCCTTATCTTGCATTTTCTTAAAATGCTTAATCGCCCAAATTAATTTTTCTTTTAAATCTTCTGAATCAGCGCGCTTAAATAAAAGTCCGTTCTTTTCCTGATTTAGCATTTCAATCAGACCGCCTGTTTTAGCAGCAATTACCGGCTTAGCCAAGGCAAAACTCTCTAAAACAGTATAAGGAAAATTTTCAGGCCATAAAGAAGGAACAACTACAGCATAGGATTGATTAATTAAAGATTTTAAATTTTTTCCTTTAATCTGGCCCAGCATTTGAATTTGCGCGTTCTCTTCAGCTAATTGAGCAATTTTAAAATATTCCGGACCTTCTCCGGCAATTTTTAAATCCCAATTAGGATAATCCTCAGCTATTTTTAAAAAAGCATTGATTAATAATTGAATTCCTTTTTCTTGGCTCAAGCGCCCGAAATACAAAAAATACGGACGAATTGTTTTAGTATCATCTTTAAAATCAATCCAATCGCGATTAATAAAGTTTGGGATCTGCTTAATTTTAGAAGATTCAATTCCTGATTCTTTAAGTTTGTTTTTAATAAATCTGCTTGGCGCAATAAAAAAATCAATCTTATCTGATAATTTCAATATGTCTTTTTGCCATTTAGCCTCTAAATAGCCAAGCCCGCTTTTAAGATAAGAATTCTTAATGCATTTTTTAGTTAAGCAATTCCTGTAATTCCGATTATTTAAGCAATCATAACAAACTTGTCCTTGGCTAAAAAAAGTATAATTCGGACACATCCATTTATAATCATGCAAAGTTATTACAATTGGAATCTGATATTTTTTTAAAGTATAGATAATTGAAGGAGAAAGCTGTCCGAAAAAATTATGCAGATGCGCTAGATCCGGTTTTTCTTGAATAATTATTTTTTCTAGTTTTTTAGCCGCTTCCTTGTTCCAAAAAATTTTTACAGCTTTTTGAATATCTTTTATCCATCCTTGATTTTTTGACAGATCAACTTCTTCAACAAAATTTTCCTGTCCAGGATAATCAAAATTCTCAGAACTCTTCATACTAAAAACAAAAACCTGTTCTTTATTTTGAGACAATAAATCAGCTAGATCAAAGAAATATCTCTCAGATCCGCCCTTTAAATAAAAAAATTTGTTAATCTGTAAAATTTTCATATTAGAATATGCTAATTTTTTTAATAATTTTACCTGCTTGAGTAAATAAATTTAATCGGCTAAAATCAGCTTCTAAAACTGTTTGTCTGGTTAAAATTAAACTCATCTTATTAACTATTATCCAAGAAATAACCTGAAACCAATGTTTTTTAATCGCCTGCCGAGCAGTACAAACCATCCAATTAACCGGAGCTTTTTCTATATCAACTTGTTTTCCCGCTTGTTTCTGAAATTCTTTCCAATCCTTTATTTCTTGCAACTTGCCTAATCGCAAGCTCCAAACATCAGAAGGATAAATATTTCCGTAAGAATCAATAAATAAAGAGTTTTTACCGGAATAATCAGGCAAAATTCTTTCCTTGTTTTCTAAATACCAAATTACACCCCAGGTAAAATACGCTCTTAGCCAGCGCTTTAAAGAATAAGATTTAAGTTCTTGCTCAATTAGCCAAAGCAATTCTTTTTTAATTGTTTTTATCTTAGAAACTTTATTCGCGCTAGTGGAAAAATAATGAGCTGAGTTATGATAAATCGCCAAGCTAAATTCAACTTTTAATTCTTGGCTTAATCGATAAACTCTTTTTAATTGATCTATATTATAATTCCCTAGGGTAAAAGCAATTTTAATATCTTGAATGCCTAATTCCTTTAATAAACGAATACTTTCCAAAGCCAAGCTATATCCACCTTTAACTCCCCTTAAATCTTCGTGAACTTTGCCAAATCCGTCTATTGAAACCGCGACTCCGATATCCCGCTTGAATTTAATGATTTGCTGCATGTTTTTTTTAATTAAACTTGGCTTAAAACCATTCGTAGAAATAATAATTTTAGCCTTAGGAACTTGGCGGCTAATAGATTTAATAATTTGCGGCAAATCCTTTCTTAAGAAAGGCTCTCCGCCGGAAAGATTGATGTTTTTTACACTTTGTGGTATATTTTTATAATCCTCTGGCAATAAAGAAAAAGTTTTCTTGCTTTTCCAAATATTACAAAACTTGCAACAACTGTTGCATTGATAGGTCAGAGCTAAAACAATATCTTTAATTGAATTTTTATTTGATTTCATTGTAGAATAAATTAAAAAAAGGATTTCCTCCTTTGTTCTTATTCTGCCAAATTTTATGGAAAAAGTCAATAGCAAATCAAATCAAGAGGCTGGCTTCTATAATATCCAGGATGATTTAAACCAAGCCAAGCAAAAATTAAAAAAAGCGCAACAAAGGCCTCTTTTTTATTTCTTGCTCGGATTAATCTTAATCAGGCCATGTTTAGATTTTTTTAGCCAATTTGAATTTAAATTGCATTCAACTCTTCCTTATTTAAATGTAAATACAATTCTTGGCAGCCTGGTTTTTATTATTGGAGCTATTTTCTTTTTAGCTAATCTTAAAAATCTTTTCAAAGCTCCTCTTTTTTGGCCAATTATTGCTTTTTTGTCAGTTATTTTCATTAGCATTTTTTATTCATATAACAGTTTGATTAGCTTGCAAGAATTTATCAGAATATCCAGCATCTTTCTAATTTATTTTATGGCTTATAAATTAACAACCAATAAAAAGGATTGGTATTTAATCATATCTTTTATTCTATTAAGCTATATTATCCCGGCCTTATTCGCTTTTATCCAGCAAGTTTTCGGATTAGGCATGCCAGACCAATTTGGAGGATTCAAAAGGATTTTTGGAACTTTTGCCCATCCTAATCTATTTGCTTTTTATTCTTTCTTCATTCTTGGTTTAGCAATCAGTTTTTTACTTGCTTTTAAAAAAATTGAATCAGAAGACAAAATAGGCTGGAGCAAGCTTCAAATGCTTTTCTTTATTTTTGTCGCCGGAGGCCTTTTATTTTTCACCTATACCCGCTCTGCTTATGCAGCTTTTCTCATCTTTATTTTAATCATTGGCTTAATTAGATATAAGAAAATGCTTTTAATCGGGGTTCTCTGTTTTTTTGCCGCTTATTTGCTTTCTGAGGTTTTTCAAGAACGGCTTTGGAATTTAATTTCTTTAGACCCATATGGTTCAATTATCTGGAGATTTCGACTTTGGAAAGATGTTCTGCCAATCGCTTTTTGGCAACCTTGGCTTGGCCATGGCATCGGAGTATTCAATTATTTAGTAGAGTATTTACGCGGATATAGTTTTGGCAGCTTAGATGCTCATAATGATTATTTAAAAATCATGACTGAAACCGGCTTAATTGGCTTAAGCATTTATTTATGGCTCTTTCTGGGAACTCTGCAAAAGCTTTTAAAAACCTGCTTAAATTCTAAAATTTCCAAAACTATGGGAATTGGCATTTTAGCGATTTTTATCAGCCTAATCGCAGCCAGCTCATTTGATAATATTCTTAGAACTACTGCTCTTCAATGGAATCTTTGGATTCTAATTGCCAGCTGGCTGAAAATAAATCAAGAATAATAAATCTAGACTAGAATATTAAAAGACAGCTTAAAAAGCTGTCTTTTAAATTTGCCAAGAAAAATCTAATTTAGAAAGGTAATCCATCAATTGGTTCTTGATAATCAACTTCCTGATTAGTTAAATTTTCTTCTTGGCTTTGTAATTGATTTTGTTGAATAGAATCTTTAATATTTTTTCTAACTGCCCATAAAGATCCTGCTAGCAAGCCAAATAATAAGCCTAACAAAGTTGTTATCCATAAGCGCAAAGTAGTTGGCGCGTCAGTTACCGCAGAATAATCTAATACTCTGACTTCTACATTTTTACCGGCTCCATGATAAGCTTGATGTTCTTCAGCTAAAATCTTAGTAACTGCTAAACTTATTTGTCTAGCTTTTTCCTGACGCGGGTAATAAACATCAATTTCCATTAAACCTAAATCGCGCGCAACAGTAATCTTTACTGTATCTTCCCATTCTTCCCTACGGTCTTTAAGATTAGTTGGAAAATTTTGCGGCTCTACTTCTCCATCAGAAGCTTGAATGGTTTTATTGAAAAAATCATCAGAATAAACCGCTTCTTTTAAAACCTGCGATAAATACTGAGCTGATTTAGAAACCGCGTAAATATCTTGTCCAGCTACTTGTTTTTGAACCACTAAAACTCTGGAACTAGCTTTATACATCGGGGTTTGCAAAACCATAATATCAAAAGCTAAAAAAAGCCCTAAGACAGTTGTCCAAAAAACGAGCCATTTCCTTTGCCAAATTATATTAAGAATTTGTTTTGTATCCATAATTTTACCTCCAAATAAAAAAACCTGTATCTCAGGTAAATATAATCTAGCAAATAATTGAATTTTTGTCAAGAGGCTAAAATTAATCAAGCCCTTGACAAAAAATCTATTTTAAGATAAGATAACGACATAATCAAGACAAGGAGGTAGATCTTTTAAATCAAAACCCAAAAGAATGAAAGGAGAGAAAGATGAAAAAGGTATTTTTAACATTAATTTTAACAGCAGTCTTGGCAATTGGATCCGCAGGTTTAGCCTGCGCGGAGCTAGCAGCTCCGGATGTAAACATGGAGGTCAATGGAAACTATTTGACGCTCAATTGGAACCTGGTCCCGGGCGCCACCGGATACAGGATCTATTATGCTCCCTACCCTTCTCAAAATTGGTGGGCGCATTTTGATCTAGGGGATGTTTCCGGATACAGTATTGAACTAAACAAAGGCGCCGCCTATTATGTCTTGATCCGGTCGTATAATGACTCTGGCGAGGAAAGCCAAAACACAGCCACGGATCATTTCATTATCGGAAATGAAGTCCATTACGGACTCATGAAAGGCGGGTCCCAGGCTTTACTTGAAATTCGCGTCTGGGGAATGTGGTGTGTAGATTGTGGAGATGAATCTCCGATTCCAGATGGAACCGTGCTCTACCTTCACAGTCATCTCAAAAACAAGATTAATTACTGCAACAATGTACTGGCCATTGGCGTGGTCCATGACGGATGGGTCAAATTCATTTTTGACAACCCGGCAGACTTTATTAATCCGGGAAAGAAGAGCAGCTATGTCCTGGACCGGCACTGGATTACAGATCAGTGGTGTACCGGAGGACCAACCGAATGCCATCTCTGGATTCCGGAACCAAGCAAAAACGCTCTTTATCTTTTGAACTGTGACGGAAACCCGGAGCTAGGAATGGTATACTACCAGGACAAAGTCACCCCGGTACCGCCAGGAACACCCTGTACCGTAGTCGGAACCGAATGTCTTGATTAAACAAAACCAAAAGGCGACCTAATAAAGGCCGCCTTTTTTCTATTCTTCGTTGATTTAGAGGACATTCCTTAAAAGGTATGTTCTTTGTAGAAAGTTAAAAAAGGATTGTCATTGCAGGTAAATTAGAGGACGCTCCTTAAAAGATATGTTCTTTGTTAAAAGGACGTATCTTTTAAAGAGTGTCCTCGATAGATAGTCTCTCTTTAGAGGACATTCCTTATAAGGCGCCGTCCTTCTTTCAGAAGGACACGCCTTCTAAAGAACGTCCTCTTTTCGCTTACTCTATTTTCCCTCTTCTTGTTTCTCCTCTTCTCCCTTAACTTCTTCTGTCTCTGCTTGTTTAGTTTCTTCTTGTTTTTGCTGCTGATTATCTTGTTGCTTTCCTTTAATTTCTGGCTCTTCCTGTTCTTTTTGCTGCTCTTGAACTGTTTGATATAATTGCTGGCCGATTTTCTGAACTGATTGAGATAATTCTTCATTCGCTTTCTTAATTACTTCTAAATCATCTCCATCTTTAGATTTTTTCAAAGCCTCTAATTTTTCTTCAACTTCTTTTTTATCTTCTTCTTTTAATTTATCACCTGCTTCTTTTAACGCTTTTTCTGTAGAAAAAATTAAAGTATCAGCATTGTTTTTAACTTCAATCATTTCTTTTTTCTTTTTATCTTCATCAGAATATTGTTCTGCTTCCTGCTTCATTTTTTCAATATCTTCTTTAGATAAAGCTGAAGAATCAGTAATCGTAATTTTCTGTTCCTTGCCGGTTCCTTTATCCTTAGCGCTCACATTAAGAATTCCATTCGCGTCAATGTCAAAAGAAACTTCAATCTGAGGAACTCCGCGCGGAGCTGGAGGAATTCCATCCAGCATAAACCGACCTAAACTTCGATTATCCGCTGCCATTGGCCTTTCTCCTTGAAGTACATGAATCTCTACTGATGGCTGATTATCAGCCGCAGTAGAAAATACTTGAGATTTAGAAGTTGGAATTGTAGTATTTCGTTCAATTAATGGAGTCATAACTCCGCCTAAAGTCTCAATTCCTAAAGTTAACGGAGTTACATCAAGCAAAAGCACATCTTTAGTATCTCCGCTTAAAATACTTCCCTGAATAGCTGCGCCAATAGCTACGCATTCCATTGGATCAATTCCGCGTTCAATTTTTTTGCCAACCGCGTCTTCTACAAATTTTTGGACAATCGGCATTCGAGTAGGACCGCCAACCATAATAATTTTGGTAATGTCATCAACTGAAAGTTTAGCATCTTTAATTGCCTGCTCTAAAGGAGCTTTGCATTTTTGAACAATCGGCTGAACCAATTCTTCTACTTTAGCTCGATTAATCTTCATGCTTAAATGCTTAGGACCGTTTTGATCTGCAGTGATATAAGGAAGATTAATTTCTGTTTCCATAGTTGAAGAAAGCTCAATCTTAGCTTTTTCCGCAGCTTCTTTTAGTCTTTGCCAAGCAGTTTTATCTTGTTTTACATCTATCCCCTGCTCTTTTTGAAATTCCTGGGCAATATAATCAGCTAAAACTTCATCCATATCAGTTCCGCCAACTTCGGTATCTCCTGAAGTTGATCTAACTTCAAAAACTCCTTCGCCAAAATCCATAATTGTTACATCTAAAGTTCCGCCGCCTAAATCAAAAACCAAAATCTTTTCCTCTTGGCCTGATTTATCAATTCCATAAGCTAAAGAAGCAGCAGTCGGCTCATTAATAATTCGAATTACTTCTAATCCGGCAATTGAACCAGCATCCTTGGTTGCTTGACGCTGAGAATCATTAAAATACGCCGGAACAGTAACTACTGCTTTATCAACTGTCTCTCCAAGATAAGATTCCGCGTCCTTTTTAATTTTCTGCAGCACAAAAGCAGATAATTGCTGAGGAGTATATTCTTTGCCTCCCAGACTAATTTTTTCCTTAGTTCCCATTTTCCGCTTAAAAGCAGAAACTGTATTTTCTGAATTAGTAACTGCTTGCCGACGGGCTGGCTCGCCAACTAATAAATTACCTTCTTTGTCAAAAGCCACATAAGAAGGAAAGGCTTTGCCTCCGCCAACTACAGTTCCTTCAGCTGAAGGAACAATTGTTGATTTATTTCCTTCTAAAACCGCGGCCGCGGAATTAGAAGTTCCTAAATCAATTCCTATAATTTTAGACATATTCAATCAAACTATTGCGAACGAACAAAGCAAGCAAATATTTAGCTCACTTATTTCTTAACGCAAAAGCTGGTTTATTAAATTTATTTTATCTTAATTGGAACCTTTTTCGCCTGAGGAGCTGATTTAGCTACCTTGGGAATAGAAATCTTTAACATACCGCCTGAACTTTCAGCTTTAGCTTGATTTCCTTTAACATCTACTGGCAACTTTAACGCCCGGCGAAAAGATCCCCGCCTGATTTCTTTGGTAAAATAATCCTTATCTTTAGACTCTTTTTTTTCTTCAATCTTGCCGTCAATATATAAAACATTATCTTCTATGGAAACATTCACATTTTCCGGCTTAACTCCGCCTAAAGCGATTTCTACATAAAGATTATTTTTATCTTGATAAATATCCACAGCTGGTTCTTCAGCTGGATGAAATGGAGAAAAAGGCATCATTTCATCCCCTCCTTGGCCGCGCATATCCGGCATTTGAGGCATTTGAGGCATACGAAATTGCCTTTCCATATCTTGAAACGGTTGCCATTTAATTGGCATAAAATACTTGTTAACAGCCTCTTTTTTAGAATTATTCAATTCTTAAAAAATTCAGCTATTAACCCTCTAAAATTAATTAATTTTTATTTCGCCACTCTTACCCTGGCTGGCCTTAAAACTTTATCGCCTAATAAATATCCTTTTTGAACTTCCTCTATAATCATACCAGATTCTTGCTCTGATTCAACTTGATCAATCGCTTCATGAAAATTAGGATCAAACTTTTCTTGTTTAGTTTTGATTTCATTTAATTGATAATGTTTTAAAATTGATTCAAATTGATCTTTTAAACATTTGATTTCCTGATTTTGTTTAGCTCCTTGTTTTAAACTATCCAAAACAGGCAAAAGATCAAAAACTAATTTAGCTTGGCCAAATTTCTTTAATTCTTCAGTTAATTTCTCCTGTCTTTTCTGATAATTAATCAAATCTGCCCGGGCTCTTTGCATCTGGGATAAATACTCCTCTTTTTCTTGCTGACATTGCTTTAATTTCTTTTTAAGCTTAATTAATTTTGTTTTAGAAGCTGAATCTTCTGATTCTTCTTCAAGGTAAGTAATTTCTTTTTGTTTATCCATTTATGTGTATTTTATCATTTTTTAACATTTTGTCAAAATTTATCTTTTTTGGCAAGCCTCAAACTATTTTTAATTTTCTTAAAATCTGATAGAATACAAATAATCATTAATTAATAAGTTTATGATAAAAAAAATAGAGCATAATCAAATAACTTGGATTGATATCCATAAACCTGAACAAAAAGACTTAGATGAATTAAAAGAAAATTTTAAACTCCATCCCTTAATTGTTAAGCAATTCCTTCCTCCTTTACATCGCCCTCAAATTGAAGAATATCCAAATCAGCTTTTTATGGTGCTTCATTTCCCGGTTTACTATGAAGAAAAAAAAGAAACCAAACCGGTTGAAATTGACTTTATTCTTTTCAACAATACTTTAATTACTTCGCATAATAAAAAAGTGCCGGCCTTGGAAGTGTTTTTAAATGATTGCCAAGTCCAGAAATATTATCAGCAAAGATGTTTTACCAGTTCCGGGCACTTGCTTTTTAATCTGCTTGACTGGCTAATTGATTCTTGCTTACCCATGCTTGACCATATGACTGAAAAAGCTGATCAAATTGAAAAAGAAGTTTTTCAAGGCAAAGAAAAAGAAATGCTTTCTGAAATTGCAATCCTAAAAAAAGATTTGATTGATTTTCGCAGAGCGATTAAACCGCAACGCTCAGTTTTGGAAATTCTAGAGAAAAAAGCCAAACGCTTATTTGGCAAAGAAATTACTCCCCTTTCTCAAGAAGTGATTGGTTCAATTATCCGAGTTTGGAATACTCTAGAAAATAATAAAGAATTAATAACTTCAATTGAACAAACTAATAATTCTCTGCTTTCTTACAAACTCAGCGATATTATGAAATTCTTAACCGTAGTTTCTTTCATTACTTTTCCGTTAAGCGTAATTGTTGGATTTTTTGGCATGAATATGTTTGCCAACATTCCTTTAATTAGCCAGAATAATTACGCTTGGATATATATCCTGGCTTTAATGATTATTACTACTCTCATAATGGTTATTTATTTTAAAAAGAAAAAATGGCTTTAAAAATATACAATACTTTAACTCGCAAAAAAGAAGAATTCAAACCAATTAAAAAAAATCGAGTTAGCTTTTATCATTGCGGACCAACTGTTTACTGGACTCAACACTTAGGCAATCTAAGAGGCATGTTTTGCGCTGATAGCGTAGTCAGAACTTTAAAATATCTAGGTTATCAAGTTTGCCATGTTAGAAATTATACTGATGTCGGTCACTTAACCGGAGACCAGGATTTAGGCGAAGATAAAATTGAACAAAGCGCTAAAAAAGAAAAACTTTCTCCAAAACAAATTGCTAATAAATATATTCAGATTTTTGAAAAAGACACCCAGCGCTTAAATTTATTAGAACCTGATTTTAAACCAAGAGCGACTGAATGCATTCCGGAAATGATTAAAATGGTCCAAACTCTATTAGATAAAGGATTTGCCTATTCAACTGATCTAGCAATCTATTTTGATATCTCTAAAGCAAAAAACTATACTCAGCTCTCAAAACAGCCTTTAGAAGATAAATTAAGCAGCGCTGGCAAAGGAGAAGTAGCTGATTCAGATAAAAAAAATCCAGCTGATTTTGCAGTTTGGTTCTTTAAAGCTGGCAAACACCAGAACGCGCTCCAATCTTGGGAATCTCCCTTTGAATCTTCTTTAGTTAAAAACGGACAAGGATTTCCTGGCTGGCATCTAGAATGTTCGGTTATGAGCAATAAATACCTTGATAAAACGATTGATTTACATATGGGAGGAATAGAGCATATCCCGGTTCATCATACTAATGAAATTGCGCAAAGCGAATCCGCCAATGGAGTTAAATTTGTTAATTACTGGCTGCATAATGAGCATTTGCTTTTTAATCAGCAAAAAATATCTAAATCTGAAGGCCAGGCTTTAATTCTAGATGATTTAATCAATAAAGGATTTGATCCTTTAGCTTTCCGCTTTTTAATGCTCC
>CAZJBH010000001.1:48994-62389 GCA_964544485.1 uncultured Candidatus Saccharibacteria bacterium | reverse complement strand
AATTTCTAAATCTGGAATTTGTTTAATTAAATATTCAATTAATTGATTCCCTGGATCATTAATTCCAGGGGTGCCTGCGTCAGAAACCAAAGCTAAATTTTTATTAGCTTTTAATTCTTTAAGAATTTTTTCTTGCTTAGCTATTTTACTATGCTGGTGATAACTTAATAAGCTATTTTCAATCTGAAAATGATTTAATAGTTTTTGGGTTACTCGCGTATCCTCGCAAAGAATTAAATCAACTTGATTTAATATCTCTAAAGCCCTTAATGAAATATCTTTAAGATTACCAATTGGCATAGCTAGAATATACAACATCTCTTTAATTAAACCAAAAACCGCCCTAATTAACAAGGGCGGAGATTTGAAAGAAGGCATATAGAGGACGCTCCTTAAAAGGTATGTTCTTTGTAATCAAAGGACGTATCTTTTAAAGAGTGTCCTCGGATAGATAGATAAAAACTTTTTCTCTATTTAGAGGACATTCCTTATAAGGTGCCGTCCCCCGAATAAATTCGGGAAACACGCCTTCTAAGGAACGTCCTCTAATCAATAATTTTCTCTCAACTTCCTTTTTTTCTTAAATCCTTAACAAATTCAGCTGCTCCAGCAGTAAAAGGAACCGCTAAAATCAAACCCATTACTCCGGCTAACTTACTTCCAATCAGCATAACTACAATAATCACAATCGGATTCAAGCCAACTGTTTTTTTCATTACTTGAGGAACAATGATATAGTTTTCTAATTGCTGAATAACTACATACAATAGAACAACTAAGAGCCCTAACATTGGTGATTGCAAAAATCCAAGGATAACTGCTGGGATAGCTGCAATAATCGGACCAACATAAGGAACAATTTCTAATAAACCGGCTAATAAAGCAAAAGTTAAAGCATATTTAACTCCTAAGAAATATAGGCCAATATAGGTTAAAATACCAATAATTAACATTAACAATAATTGACCTCTTAGCCATCCGCCAATTTTTTTCTGAATTCTTTCAATTAAATCTGAAGTATAATGCTGATGTTCCCCAGGAACTACTGAAATTAAAAAACTGCGCACTCCTTTTTCCTGCATGGATAAATAAAAAGAGATTACTAAAACAATAAGCGCGGAAAATATTCCTCCAAAAAGCCCGACAATCGCGCCAAAAACATTAGAACTTGCTCCGGAAAGGCGATTGCTGGCTGCATTCAAAAAACTTTGCAAATTACCCTGAACATCAGTTCCTTGCCAAAATTCTTGTACGCTTAAACTAATTTTTTCCATAAACTCAGGGAAATTTTCAGATAATAGTTTAATTTGTTCAGCCAAACTAGGTAAAATTAAACTAACAATAAAAGCTAAAATCAAAAATAGGAATAAATAAACGAAAATGACTCCTAATAAACGCGGTACTTTATGCTTTTGCATCCAACCCGCTGGACCGCTGACTGCCGCAGCAATAATCACTGCCACAAAAACAATCATTAGAATATCCTTAATCAAATACAAAAAAACAAGACCTAATAGAATCAGAATAGTCCGAAGAATCGTAGAAGTAGAGATATGAATTGTTTCAGCTGAATTCATTTAAATATTTAATAATTTTTTAAATTTTTCTTTTTCTTTAAATGGACCAATTAAAGCTAAATTAAGATTCTCTGGCTTAAATAAATCTCTAGCTACTCGTTGAATATCGTTTACAGTCACTTTATCTATTTTAGCAAATTTCTCTTCCAGGGTCAAAATGCGATTAGTCAATAATTCTTGAAAACCATAATAAGCAGCTTGTTCATCTGAAGCTTCCATAGAAATCAAAGCTGTCCCTTTGTTATAATCCTTAGCTTTTTTTAACTCAGCTGCGCTAACCTTAATATCTTTCATCTTCTTATATTCACCTAAAATAGTTGTAATTGCTTTTTCAACTTTAGTATTATCTACTCCAGCTTTAGTGATCAAAGATCCCGTATCAGTATCTAAATCAGTTGAACTACCGATATAGTAAGCCAAGCCCTGCCTTTCCCTAACTGAAATAAACATGCGCGAGCTCATATTCCCTCCTAATATAGTAGCTAATAAACCTAAAGCATATTTATCCGGATGAAAAAGATGATATCCCCGCCAACCCAAATACAAGTGAGTTTGATCTGTTTCCTTGTAGTGAATCAATGCTTGCGGCTGAACCTGTTTTTCCTGAACCAATGTCTTATCTTTAACTGAATGAGTATTAATTGATTTAAAATATTCTTTAATTTTGTCAATTCCTGTTTGATGATCAATTGCTCCAGCTATTGCCAAAAGAGTGTTTTGACTAGAATAATGATTTTTTAAATAATCTTTAAAATTATCTCGGTTAACTGATTTAATTACTTCTTGGGTCCCAATGATTTTCCAGCCAGCCGGCTGATCTCCATAAAGCAATTCCAGCCAAAGATCAGCTACATAACGCATTGGCGTATCTAAAATCATATTTAACTCTTGCAAAATTGTGCCGCGCTCCCGGTCTATCTCTTCTTGCTTAAACAAAGAATTCAAATAAATATCTGAAATCCAATCCATAGCTGTATCCAAATGTTTATTAGCTAGCTTAGCCCAATAACCAGTAAATTCTTGCGAAGTAAAAGCGTTGTAAACTCCCCCAATTTTATCTAGCGGCTCAATTAATTTCAAAGTGCTTGGCCGTTTTTTAGTCCCTTTAAAAAACATGTGCTCTAAAAAATGAGAAATCCCATTGTTTTTTCTATTCTCATATTTAGATCCAGCTCCGACTAAAAGTAAAACGGTTATTGCTTTAGTATTTTTAACTGGCACAGTTAAAATTCTTAAACCATTATCTAATTCTGTTTTTTTATACATATGCTAAATTAATTTATCTTTTAAATATTCTTTTAATTGACTGACTTGGATTCGTTCTTGCTGCATACTATCCCGATCCCGAATAGTTACATCATTTTTTTCCAAAGAATCAAAATCCACAGTAATACAATAAGGCGTGCCAATTTCATCTTGCCGACGATAACGTTTACCTACATTTCCATGATCATCAAACTCACAAACAAAATCATTTTTTAAATCATTAAAAATTTCTTTTGCCTGATTAACCAGCTCCGGCTTATTCCGCAACAAGGGGAAAACCGCCACTTGCACTGGAGCTAATTCTTTTGGAAATTTCATAACTATTCTCTTTTTCCCTTCAACTTCTTCTTCATGATAAGCAGAAAGCAAAGATACCAATAATGCCCGATCTAAGCCAAAAGTCGGTTCTATCACATGAGGAATATAGGTTTGATTAGTTTGAGAGTCGCGATATTCCAAAGAATTTCCAGAAGCTTTGGAATGCTGAGTTAAATCAAAATCAGTCCGATAAGCTAAACCAAATAACTCCTTAAAACCAAAAGGAAATTTGTATTCAATATCCACGGTTTTTTTAGAATAATGAGAAAGTTTTTCCTGAGGATGTTCAGAATAACGAAGATCTTTTTTAGCTGCTCCTAAAGCTAAAGTAAATTCTTCTTGTTCTTTTAACCATTCATCAAATATTTTTTCCCAATCTGAATCAGGAGAGATAAAATACTCTATTTCCATTTGCTCAAATTCTCTAGTTCGAAAAATAAAATTACCAGCAATAATTTCATTGCGAAAAGCTTTGCCGATTTGGGCAATCCCAAAAGGAATTTTTACCCGCATTGAATCAAGCACATTTTTAAATTCCACAAAAATTGCTCCAGCTGTTTCTCCGCGCAAATAAATTGATCCTTCAATTCCATTCATTCTAGTTTCAAAAAGCAAATTAAAATTCTTAACCTGAGTCCAGTCTGAAGCTCCGCATTCAGGGCATTTTATTTCTTCCTTTTGAAAGACCTTATTTAAAGCTTCTAAATCACCCTCTAAATCCTGATTAAGTTTTTCCTCTATTAAATGATCAGCTCGAAATCTTTTCTTGCATTTCCGGCAATCCACCATTGCGTCATTAAAGCCAGTTAAATGGCCTGAAGCTTCCCAAAGCTTAGGATGAAGAATAATCGGTCCATCTAACCCAACCATATCCTCCCGATTATGAACAAACTTATTCCACCATAATTTTTTAATTCTATTTTTTAATTCTGTTCCGTAAGGACCGTAAGTATAAGCATTTGCTAATCCGCCATAAATTTCACAAGCAGGATAAACAAACCCTCTTCGTTTAGCTAATGATACAATTTTTTCCATATCTGTTATCATAAAAATAAATTATTCAACTACTCTCGCCTGCCTGCCGCCTATTTTTGAATCATCTTCCAGATTAGTTGAAATTAATTCATCGCTTGCATGATAATCCATTTTAACAAAAGGATCATGCGCAACAATATTGCTTTGACCAAGCAATTCTACAAAACTACCCAAATCAGGCAATCCTGGAGTTATTGCTATCTGGAAAATACCTTCTTTAACCGGAGATAAAATACCAGTAGTTGCCTTAACCTCGTTTAAATGCCAACTAACTTTTCCAGTGGCCGGATCATATCTAATATCAGCTGAAGCTGGATAAATATTTCCCAGCCATTCTACATGCGGAGGCAGATTCGCTTCTACTACCACATCTTTGACATCATTAGAACTATTTAAAATTTGCCATCTAAGGGTATAGGTTGTTTTTTCTCCAACTTTAGGCGGGATTGGACCAGTATTTGGCATTTGTTCATCATAATAAAGGCCTTTAGCGTACAAAACAAGATTACTCGCTATCTTATTAACTATTTGCGCTTTTCCATCAATCTTAATATCCTTTAATTCTGCCGGCGGATTTAAAGAATCAATCATAGCCAAAGCTTTAACTGAAAAATGTTTATCATTATAATCTTGAATCGGCAAATAATCTTTAATTTTAACAGAAAAACTCAGTTCTCCTTCTTCTCCAGGATCTAAAAAGTTCAAATCATTCAAGCTGCCCGGATCCCAAGAAATTAAATTAGTTAATCCATTAAAAGATCCATTTTTAACTCTTAAGGTAGTTAAATCATATGCATCTCCTTCTAAATTAACATCAACTACAACATTACTAATTCCTGTTTCGGTTGTATTCTTATACTTAATCTTGTAATCTAATCTATCCCCGGTAAAAGCAACTAAATCTTTTTTTTGATTCACCCACATATCTACATATAGCGGGCTGACCGCAATCGCAACTATTTCAGCCGAACGATTATAAATCACCCATTTATCATCTTGTTTCCGCTCTATCCAAGCCTCAAAAGCTTTGGTCTCTTTAGCTGAACCGGTTAAAACGCCTTTAAAAGATATTTCTTTTTCTTGATTCGGCATTATTTTCTCAAATTGCCAAATATTATCATCTTCAAACGCGCTTGGCTGAATATCTTCTAAATTCAATCCGCCTGGATAATCCAATCTTAAACGCAAATCATTTAAAGCCACTTCTGATTGATTAATTACCCTAATTGAAAAATCAAAACTCTGTCCATTGACTACTTTTTCCGGCAAATCAAAAGCAAGCACCAAAGGAACTGAAGTTATTTTAGTGCTAAATTCAGCTTGATTGCTAAAAAAAGTCTCTATTTTCCCAGGCTGGTAAGACAATTCAACTTTAGCTAATTTCAGACTATTTTTTTGCCCAATTAAACGAACAGGAAATTCAGCTTCTCCAGAAACGCCGGAAGCAAGATTATCTAAACTGCGCGTTTCTATTGAAGTCTCGCTTTCTTCAGGCAAGGAATCTTCAGGATAATGAAAAGATAGTTTAACATTTTTTAACTCAAGCCGAGTATCATTCTTATATTTCACCTGATAAACTACTTTTTCTCCGCTGACTAAGTTTTTTGCGCCAATAATTTCAAGCGAAACTTGATTCTTATCAAAAGAAGTAAAACCGCGATAAATAAAAATTCCGGCAACAATTAAAAAAACGCCAATTAGCGCCAGGCCTCCAATTTTAAAATATTTTTTTTGCTGATCAGTTAAAGAAAATTTTTTCTTAGTTTTCTCTTTGATCGCTTGCCATTGTTTAACCTGTTTTGGTCCTCTTTTTTCTTTTAAATTAAAATCCTTAGGGCCTTTTAATCTTTGATTAAATTCTTGTTTAGGCTGTTTTTGTTCTGGTTTGTATAATTTCTTTTTTAAATTGTCTAGCTTCATAAAATATTAAAATAAGCTAAAATGACTTATTTAAATTAATTATTTAATTGTAAATATATTTTATCAAAATACCAGGCTTTTGTAAAAAGAATTTTTAACTAAATCTTGATCAGAAAATTGATTTAATAAAACTTTTAAATTAGTTTGCTTGGGATCATAGCCTAAACAAATCAATAAATTATTCTCTAATTCTTGAATTTGTTGTTTAACTAAAACTTTTGGTTGATTTAAATCTTGAAAAGCTTTTTCAATCAGCTGCCAAAGCTGATTATCTTTTTCCGGAGCAACAATTAATTTATCAATCAATTCGCTGAAATAATAAGCAGCAGATAATTTTTCTAAATCAGCTCGCAAATTAGAAAAACTTTTAATTGTTTCAGCTCCGGCAATTACATCATAACCTCGACCCGAAGCAATCATTAAATGAGAATATAAAAAAAGATTTAAATGGCCGCGCAATTTAGATTGATTTTTGCGAAGCGCTTTGCCTTTTAAAATCAATTTGCCAAAATCTCTAGTATAAACAGTAATTAATTTATCGTATTCTCCGGAATTAATTGTCTTAATAATAATCCCTTGTGTCTTATACATACCTATTTAAGCGCTAACCAAATTTTTCTTTTTTCTATTTCTGCTTCTTTTTCAAACAAAAACTTTTCTTTTCTTTTGCCAGCTTGCTCTAATTTTTTAAGCGAAGCTTGCTTTTTAATTTCTGAATCATACTTATTCATAATCTCTTCCAGCCAAGTGTCTGAAGAATAACGTAAATAAGCTTCTTGGCCTGGTCTTAATCCAGCTTGCTTGCGCATCTGCTGAATAGTTCTAATTAATTCTCGCATAACTCCTTCTTCTTTTAATTCAGGAGTTAATTTAAGCATTAAACTTAATCTTTTACCCAGAGCAACCTGTTTAACATTCACTTCTTGTTTAATTAATTCAACTAATTCTTTATGCTGATAAATCATTTTCTGGCTAATAGTCAGCTTTTGAAGCGGCTGTCTGATTTTAATTCCTGCTTTAGCTCTTTTAGCTAAAGCGTCAGCCACGATTAAACGAACTTGCTTCATTTGCTCTTCTAATTTTTTATCAATTAAATTAAGTTTTGGTTTTGGATAATTTTCCAAATGAACTGATTGCTTTTTGCCTAAATGCTGATAAATTTCTTCGCTAATAAATGGTATAAAAGGAGCAAGTAATTTTATTAGACTTAATAAAACAGAATACAAGGTCTGGCTTGATTCATTATACTCTTTTTTACTCTTCGGCTTTTGCAATCTTTCCCGAGAACGACGGATATACCAATTGGAAAAATCATCAACAAAATCATCTATTAAACGAGCTGCTGTAACAACATCGTACTTCTCTAAATTTTTAATTACTTCTTTGTTAAGAGAGCTAAAATAGGAAACAATCCATTTATCTAAAATATTATTTGATTTTGTATTCTTCGATTTAAAATCACCTTTATAAGTATTAAAAAAAATAAATGAATTTAGAAGAGTTCCCAAAAAACGCCTTTTTTTGTCAGCAATATCTTTAGAGTTAAATTTTTTTGGCTCGCCTGCCTGATTAATTGTGTAAAAATACCAGCGTAATGCATCTGCTCCATATTGATCGCAAGCCTCCCAGGGATCAACAATATTACCCCATGATTTAGACATTTTTTTCCCTTTAGCATCTAAAATATGCCCTAAGCAAATACAATTTTTAAAACAATGACCTTCTTTTATCTCTCCGGCATGCTGCATTAAGGTAGCAATAGCCAGCAAAGAATAAAACCACCCTCTGGTTTGATCTATTGCTTCCGAAATAAAATCAGCTGGGTAATGATTTTTAAATTCCTTAATGCTAGTTTTTGTAAAAGGATAGTGCCATTGAGCAAAACTCATTGACCCAGAATCAAACCAACAATCAATCACGCTTTTATCTCTTGTCATTTGATTACCACATTTACACTTTATTTTTACCTCATCAATAAAAGGTCTATGTAAATCTTTGATTTTTACTCCTAATTCTTTTACACTCCCAATGCATTTTTTTTCTCCGCATTTATCGCATTCCCAAATTGGTAAAGGGGTTCCCCAATATCTTTCTCTAGACAAAGCCCAATCTATAGCCTCTCTAACAAAAACTCCAAAACGTCCTTTTTTAATATGGTTTGGTTCCCAATAAATCTTATTATTATTAGCAATCAATTCTTTACGAAGCTTAGACATACCGATAAACCACGATTCTTTAGCATAATAAATAAGCGGTGTTTTGCATCGCCAACAAAAAGGATAATCATGTTCATATTCTATTTCCTTAAAAAGCAAATCTTTTTTCTTTAGATAATTAATAATTTCATTCTCTGTTTCCTTATTTTTGACAAATTTACTTGATAGCCCATATTTAGCCAGCTCTTTATTAAAATATCCATCTTCATTGACTGTATGAATTTCTGGTAACCCGACTTGTTTGCCTAATTCATAATCTTCTTCCCCATACATTGGCGCGATATGGACTACCCCAGTTCCATCTTCTGTACTAACAAAATCAGCAGGAACAACATAATATGCTTTTACTTTACTCTTTTTAATTGACTCAATTTCAAATAAAGGATCATATTCTAATCCAATTAAATCTTTGCCCTTTATCCTTGTTCCCACTATTCCAGTTCTTTTCACCCCATCTTCAAAAGGAAAAATTTTAACGGCTAAATTTTCTGCAACTATATAGTTTTTGCCTTGATAATTAACTTTTATATAATTAATATTCTCGCCAACCGCTAAAGCAACATTCCCGGGTAAAGTCCATGGTGTAGTTGTCCAGGTTAAAATAATATCTCCCTTTTCAACCCTTTCATTCCCTTTAACAACTTTAAAATTGAGATAAACAGAATTTTCCTTAATTTTTTTATACCCCTGGGAAACTTCATGAGATGACAAAGCTGTGCCACAACGCGGGCATAAAGGAATAATTTTAAATCCCTTAAATAACAATCCCTTGTCCCAAACTTTTTTAAGAATATACCAAATACTTTCAATATATTCATTCTCATAAGTGATATATGGATCTTTCATATCTATCCAAAAACCAATTCTCTCTGTTAATTTTTCCCATTCATCCTTATATTTCCAAACACTTTCTTTGCATTTCTTATTAAATTTAGCTATCCCATACTTTTCAATATCATCTTTATTCTTAAATCCAAGTTCTTTTTCTACTTCTAGTTCAACTGGCAAACCATGTGTATCCCAGCCCGCCTTTCTGTCAACAGAAAATCCCTGCATTGTTTTATAACGAGGGATAATATCTTTAAAAGCCCTGGCTTCAATATGATGTATTCCAGGACGTCCGTTAGCAGTTGGAGGACCTTCAAAAAAGACAAATTTCTTTTTGCCTTTGTTTTTATTCAGGCCTTTTTCAATGATTTTATTCTTCTGCCAAAATTGGATTATCTTTTTTTCTATTTCTGGTAAATTCATAAATTACATTTTTTGAGGAGCTGAAATCCCCATTAAGTCTAAACTATTTTTTAAAACTATCTGGCTAGCCTTGACTAAACTAAGTCGAGCTTGAGTTAATTCCTGATTTTCCTTATCAATCACCCGGCAATTTTCATAAAACTTATGAAACTGGCTAGCTAAGTCTAAAGTATAATATGGAAGCCGTTGAACTTGATAATCTTTAGCTGTATCCTCAATAATTTCAGGAAATTTAATCAATTCTTTAATTAAACTTAATTCTGCTGGATGAGTCAATAAATTAATTTTCTTTAAATCAAATTCTTGCTCAACTTTCTTTAAAATACCGCTAATTCGAGCATGCGCGTATTGAACATAAAAAACAGGATTTTTAGCTGATTGCTCCTGAGCTAAATCAATGTCAAAAGTTAAATGCGTATTTGAAGATTTTTCTAAAAAGAAAAACCGAACCGCATCTTGCCCGGCCTTCTCTAACAATTCATCCATTAAAACATAATTTCCGGACCGTTTAGACATTTTCTTTTGTTTCCCTTTTTCCAAAATAGTAACAAATTGCAATAAAATGATTTCCAATTTATCTTTAAAACCCAAAACTTCTACTCCAGCCATTATTCCAGGAATGTCTCCATGATGATCAGCCCCCCAAATATTAATCGCTTTATCAAATTTCTTTTCTCTAAACTTGTAATCATGCAAAGCAATATCTCCGGCTAAATAAGTATAGTTTCCATTCTGTTTAACTAAAACTCGATCTCGTTCATCTCCAAATTGCTTTGATTTAAACCAAATTGCTTTATCTTTTGAATAAGTTAAATTCTTTTTTTCTAATTCTTTTAAAACTTTAGCTACTTTGTTTGATTTGTGTAAATCCGATTCAAAAATCCATTCATTGAATCTAATTCCTAAATTATTAACTGTTTTTTGTAAATAATCTTTTAAAATATATTTAGCTGCTAATTGTCCCAATTTCAAAGAATCTTTTTCCTTAACTAATATTTTCTTTTTTATTTCTTCCACATACTCGCCTGTATATTTAGCTTCTTTATCTCCTTGAATTGATTTGCCTAATTCCCTAATTTGCTCTCCAGCATCATTTACATAATACGCTTTTTCAACTTGATAACCAGCTTTAGCTAAAAAATTAGCTAAAACATCTCCGTAAGGACCACCTCTAGCATTACCAACTGTTAATGGTCCAGTTGGATTAGCAGAAATAAATTCTACTTGAATTTTTTGATGCTTGCCTAAAGCTAATTGGCCATAATCTTTTTGCTTTTCTAAAATTTCTTTTAATTCCTGGAATAAAGCCTTTTTAGACAAATACATATTTACAAAACCAGGCCCGGCTTTAACAACTTCATCAAATAAGTCATGTTTGCTTAATTGTTCAATCAATTTATCTGGATCAATCTTATTTTTCAAAGCTAAATTAGTGGAGTAATCTCCATGTTCAGTTTTATTCGGCCGTTCTATTTCCACTTCTTTGCCAAATTCTTGTTTAAATATTTTTTTAACTTTATTTCTTAACATAAATTAATCATAGCTTAAAAACTTGATTTACTCAAGCTTAAATTATGGCAAGATAAAAATGCCGATCAATAGGCATTTTTATCTATTTAACTATCCCAATCCTATAACCCCTTAATCAAATCTTCAAAATATTTTTTAATTTCTAACCAAGCAATTTCTTCTAACATTCTAGGCATTGGCTCTTGATCAGCGTCTTTGAAATAGACTAAACTTTTCTTAACATGCACAGAATTAGAAGCTAATTTCTGATATTTTTTATCATACAAATCCAAAGCCTGACTAATTGTCATCTTTTTTAAAATAAAGTATAAATCTACAAAGTCTCTTTTAGTCCCCCTTTCGCTTATCGCGGCGATTTTCATAGCGGCAATATCATTAATTGACGCAAGCTTAATTTCTTTAAAGTTTGAAAAATTTTCTATTACCGGATAAGGATAATAGAATAAGCTAAATTTAACATCTCCCAATCTCCCTAAAACTGTTTGCCAGCTAGTTTCTTGATGTTGATAATTCGCAAATTTGCCGATTTTTTTTAAAAATAAATGCGGTTTAAATTTTTTATTGGTAAAAAAATCTAAATCATAAGAAATCCGATGTCCTACCTGCAAAGCCAAAGCGGTTCCGCCGGCTAAATAAGCGTTATCCAAAATAGATGATTCTCCTAACGCAACCAAGTTTTCCGCGGTTTGTTTTGAAATTGTTTCTTCAAACATAAAACTTTATCTTTAGGTATATTTAAAATTAAAGCCCAATAATTAGCGCTTTTGCAAGAAATGCCTCTTTTGGTTAAAAGCGTTTCCTTTATTTGATCTATTTGAAAATGATCAAACATCCAATTAATCGCTTTTTCATCTCCGTATTCTAAAATTCTAGCGATAATAAAATTTGGATATTTTTTAAAATCCAATTCTTTAAAATCAACATCCCAAAATAATTGTTTATCAATACTACTCATATTAGTATTTTATCATAAACTTTAACTTTACTCAACAAATATTTTAATGCTAAAGTATTAAAATATGCCTACTCTAGCAATCAACAAACGAGCTAAATACGATTACAAGATCCTGGAAACCTATGAAGCCGGGATAGTTCTATTTGGTCATGAAGTCAAAGCTGTTAAAAACGGAAAAATTAGCTTAAAAGGAAGTTATGTTACGATTAAAGACAATCAAGCCTATTTAATCAATTGTTTAATTTCTCCTTATCAGCCTAAAAATACTCCGGAAAATTATGATCCGTCTCGAACCAGACAATTGTTATTAAATAAGAAAGAAATTAAATCCCTCATCGGCAAAACCAAACAAAAAGGGTTGACTTTATTACCGCTCCGCGTTTATACTAAGCACAATCGAATCAAACTAGAAATTGGACTCGGGCAAGGAAAGAGAAAATACGATAAAAGAGAAAAAATAAAAAAAAGAGAAATTGACCGAAGAATAGGAAGAGCTTTAAGAAACAAAGAATAAGGGGATGAAAGGCATCGATAAAAGCAATGTTCTTAATAGGCAAGCCGAGCGCAAACTCGCTAATCTTGCAAAAAAGATAAGTGCAAACTTACTTTCACGGGCTAAAAGCGCGGTAGCTTCGCTATTTAGCGTTCCCAGCCCGGCTTATGCAGTTGTTTAAAACAACTTGCCATCTGTTTTTTCTGACTTCTGATAGGAATTAACAGGTGTTATATACATCGGAATAGGCAATTAACTCGCCTGAATTAATTGCTGAACTAAACTCAGGCAAGGATTTAAAAGATTTTGTTTGGTTTTAACTTTTTAATCCTTAATTTAAACCAAACTAAGCTTGTAGCGCTATTAAATCAACTCTGCTTTTAGACACGGGTTCAATTCCCGTCTTCTCCACTAGAAATAATTAATTTAAACAAACATATACCTAGGCAATTTTATCAAAAAAACAAAAAACCAAGAACGCGCGTTAATCAATGGATTAGAATTAGTCCGATTAGATTAATTGATGAAAAAGGAAATAACTTAGGAGTAGTTGAAACCAAGGAAGCGCTTCGCATGGCGCAGGAAAAAGAGCTTGATCTAATTGAAATCGCGCCAAACGCCAAACCGCCAGTCTGCCGAATAATGGATTTTGGAAAATTCCAATACCAGCAAAGCAAAAAAGAAAAAGAACAAAAAACAAAACAAAAACAGACTGAAGTCAAAAGCGTTCGGATTAGCCCGCGCGCCGGAGCGCATGATTTAAAATTTAAAGCCAAGCAAGTAGAGAAATTTTTAAATCAAAACAATAAAGTTAAAATTGACATGATGCTCAAA
>CAZJBH010000001.1:0-48984 GCA_964544485.1 uncultured Candidatus Saccharibacteria bacterium | reverse complement strand
GAAGAGAAAAAGCGCTTTTTAATACAGCTAAAGAAAAATTAAATGATTTTCTAAACTCTATTGAAATAGAAATAGAATTTGATCAGGAGATAAAAAGACAGCCGCGCGGATTCAGCCTGGTTATTCGAAAAAAAATATGAGTAAACAACAAAAAACAAATAAGAGCGTCCGCAAAAGAATAAGAATTACCGGAACTAAAAAATTATTCAGAAGAAGCTTGA
The DNA here is from genome assembly GCA_964544485.1 of uncultured Candidatus Saccharibacteria bacterium. GTDB lineage: Bacteria > Patescibacteriota > Minisyncoccia > Portnoybacterales > UBA2143 > CAZJBH01. The sequence goes on along the minus strand of CAZJBH010000001.1, from coordinate 48,763 downwards.
ATCAAAGCCATTTTAACGCTAAGGATTCAGGAGATAAAACTCGAAGCAAAAGAAAAGATAAACAAATCTCAATGGATAATAAGAAAAAAATTAAAAAACTTTTGCCGAATTATTAAAATATTATGACTAGAGTAAAAAGAGGAACTACTGCCAATAAAAGAAGGAAAAAAGTATTAAAGCAAACCAAGGGATATAAATGGGGCAGAAAAAGCAAATATCGCTTAGCTAAAGACGCATTGCGCCATGCTTTAATGCATGCTTATCATGATCGAAAAAAGAAAAAACAGAATTTTCGCCAGCTTTGGCAAATTAAAATTAATGCAGCAGCGAGAGAAAACGGATTAACTTATAGCAAGTTTATTAATCGATTAAAAAAAGCTAAGATTGAAATTAATCGAAAAATCTTAGCTCAATTAGCTGAAAAACAACCAGAAATTTTTAAACAGATCATTGAAAAAGTAAAAAATTAAATTTCTCCGATCAATAAATCTAACCCAATCAGGCCGTCTAGACGGCCTGTTTTTATTTGCAAATCCAATTCCAATAAACTCTGATAAATTCGCTTTAACTGATCCATGGAAAAATTCCTTAATTGGCTTGAATTTTTTTTAATTACATAAGGATGTAATTTAGTTATTTTAGCTAATTCAGAATATGGAGTTCCTTTGTCAATTAAATCTTTTAAGCGTAATAAAATTCTCAACTGATAAACTAACATTGATAAAAGGTAAATCTCATTTTCTCCCTCTGTTAAATGTTCATGCAATAAACGCAAAGCCTTTTTTTTATCCTTAGCTGCTAAAGCATCCAAAGTTTTAAAAATATTTATATCTGCTTTAGCTTTAATCATTTTATCTACATCTTCCGGCTGAACTAAACCGCCTGCTTTATAGGATGATAATTTCTGCAATTCATTATCTAATTGCCATAAATCCTGGCCTGTATAAGCAATTAATTTATTAACCGCTAAATTATTTATTTCAGCTCTATGCTTTTTAGCCCGCTTCTTTACCCAATCAGTTAATTCCCAGCCGCTTAATTGTTTAAATTCCTGCTGCATGCTTAATTGTTTTTTAAACTTGCTAATCGCTAATTTATCTGATTGGTAAAAAACCAAAATTACTTCTGAATTATCTTTTAATTTATTTTTCTTAGCATATGCAAAAAAATCTTCAGAAAATTTTTTATCAGCTAAAACATTTTCTAAAATTAATAATTTTTTTTCTTCAAACATAGAAACCATTTCAACTGATTGCCTAATTTCTTCCATGCTAGGCTTATTAAAACGCAATAAGTTTAGACCTGATTGATGTTTGGCTTGATATTCATTCACAACTTCTTTTAATTTTTCTCTGGAACGAAAAGTATCTGCCCCATAGAGTAAAATAATCATAAATTAAAAATATAAATTATTCCCATTCCACTTTTTGTCCTGGCTCAACTATTTCTATCCAAACTTGGCCCGGAATAAAAGAAATTTCCTGATTAGTTTCAGAATGAATAAATTTAAGCTTAGATTTAGGATTTTTCTCGCTTTTTTGCCAAAAACAATCTTCAACCCAGCCGTTTTTATAGACTTGGCATTCGCCTTTTCCTTCTAAATCCAGATCATTGTAATCAGGGCCTTCAATTTGAACAGATTTTACTCGCATTATGACAATATTTTTAGCTGCTACTTGCTGGTTATTATTAGCATCTATTTCTTGATGATAATCGCGAAAACGCAAATAAGAATTAGTTTTTGGATCATAACGATAAGAAACCAAGTACGGCCGCGAATAATGAATTCGTAAAACTTTAGATATTTGAGCATGTTCCTCAGAAGAATCAAAAAGATATCCTTCAAAATTATTCTCTAAACGATAATTGAATTTTTCTGCTGCGCGGAGCAAATTTTCTAAAGAAGTAAATCCATTATGCGGCTCTGGTTTTGAATTTTTTCGATAAAAAGAATTAAAAGGATTAGTTAACGCGTTAATATTATCCATAACATGGTTATCTAATTTATCCAAAGCAAAATGCGAACCTCCCCAATGAACTAAAATAGCATCCATGCCTTGAGCTAAAGGAATAAAATCATGACGCGCGCTTCTTAAAGAGCCAATTTCATTTGGCTGAGCGCAAGTATAAAAAGCAAGCATTCGGGTAATGCTTCCGGTTATCACTGGCATTTCAATAACTAAATCAGCAACAGATAATCCAGCCAAGGGACGAGCTGCCGGATCAGACGCTAAAACAACAGCTAAAGAACGCTGATTATAATTTTGGCAAGCTAATCCGCTTAATCGGCTTATTTCTTCTGAAATTTCCTGTTTTGGCTCTGATTCTTCAGGATTAACTGAAATAGAATGATCAAAATAAAAAAACAAAACAAAAAATAGCCCGAACAAGGCTAAAACAAATAAATATTTTAAATATTTTTTATTTTTTCCAAACATCTTTAAAAAAATCTTTTCATTAAAGGTATTTTTTAACTTTATTAATAATTTCATCCGGAGTAAAATGAGCTTTAATCATATAATCTTCTGCCCCTAAACGAAGTCCCTTTTCAACTTCTTCCCGCTGCCCTAAATTACTCAAAACTATAACTGGAATTTGTTTTAATTTATCATCTTCTTTAATCCCTTTTAAAACTTCAAAACCATCTATTCCGGGAAGAACTAAATCTAAAAGAATCACCTGCGGAATTACTTCTTTAGCTTTTTTAAGCGCGTCTTCTCCAGTAATTGCTGTTTCAACTTTAAATCCAAAATTCTCTAATTTGCGCAATAAAAGACTTCTTAAAAATTTATCATCTTCTACTAATAATATTTGGATATTTTGATTTTCTGTTTGTTGATCCATGTTTTAATTAATTTATTATCAAAAAATTTAATTTATCGACTCATAAAATTAAATTGCCGGACCTATTTGTTTTTTAACTTTATCAATTACTTCCTCTGGATCAAAATCAGTTTTAATCAACCAATCTCTAACTCCTAATTCCTTAGCTCGAGAAAGCTCAACTGGCTGACCGGAATTAGAAATAATTACAATCGGCAATCCTTTTAAGTCCTTATCTTGTTTAATCTCTTCCATAACTTCAAATCCTCCCATTTTAGGCATAATAATGTCAAGCAAAACTAAATCAGGCTTTTGCTTTTTTAATTTTTCCAATCCTTCTTTTCCATTCCGAGCAATTTCAACCTGATATCCTTCTTTATTTAATTTTTGTTCCAAAAGCTTAAGTAAAATTTCTTCGTCTTCTATAATTACTATTTTCTTCATAAGATTATGTCGGATATTTGATATTTGATGTTTGATGTAAAATTTGAATTAATGTCTAACATCCAACATCTAACGTCTAACATCCTACTTTTTATCAGGCAAAACAAACCAAAAAGTAGTTCCCTTGCCAATTTCGCTTTCAAACCAAATTTTTCCTCCATGGGCTTCAATTATATTTTTACAAATAAACAATCCCAAGCCGGTTCCTTCTGTTTTTTTCTTAACCGCGTTATCAGCCCTAAAAAATTTCTTGAATAATCTATTCTGCTGCTTTTCAGGTATCCCAATCCCGCTATCTTGAATCATTACCCTGACTCCCATCTTATCATATTCTACTGAAACCGTCACCTCTCCGCCTGCTTTTGAATAACGAATCGCATTATCAAGCAAATTTTGAACCACTAATTCAATTTTTTCTTCATCCACCTTAACCAAAGGTATTTTTTTAACAGGCTTTTTAAAATTAAGCTTTATTTTTTTCTGCTTTGCCGCGCTTTTAACAAGATTAATAATCTTTTCAACTATTTCAACTAAGGATACTTCTTCTAATTCATAAAGAAAGCGTCCTTCTTCAATCCGGGCTACATTTAATAAATCGTTAATCAAATTGATCATCCGTTCATTGCTTTCATATCCTTTTTCAAGAAAACTTCTTTGTTCTTCAGAAACCTCGCCAACATCTCCGTCAAGCAACATTTTTAAAGTCCACTTAATCGCTGACAAAGGAGTTCTTAATTGATGAGCGGCAATTGAAACAAATTCTGTTTTTAGCCGTTCAATTTCCTTATCACGGGTAATATCATGCATAACTACCATTAAACCAATATTCTTTTCACGCGCGGTTACCGGAGTAATTGCTACTTGATAATATCTTTTTAAAGGCTGCTCTAAAACAAATTCATAACGCTGACCAGTCCATTCTAATTTATTGCCTAATGTTTGATAAAGCTTAAAAACCTTGGGATGATTTTTTAAATCTTTTAATCGCTTACCTAAAATCTGTTTTTGTTTTACTTCTAAGATTTTTTCTGCTTCAGGATTAATCAAACTGATCTTTTTATCTTTGTCAAAAACGATTAATCCATCTACCAAGCTCTTTAAAGCTGCTTGAGTCTTATTTTTCTCCTCCTGAACTTGTTCTTTAGCCTCATCTAAATCCTTAACAATATTAGCCAAAGCCTTTTCAGATCTTCTTGATTCTTTTAACATTTTCTGTAATTGTTGGCCAGTTGCTTCTAACTCCTTAGTTCTTTCAGCTACTTTTTCTTCTAGCTCTTCTTGCAGTTTTTTTAATTCTGTAATATCTGAAATTGCCACAAAGCAGCCAATTACATTTCCTTCCTGGTCTTTTCTAACTGAGCCTGAAATATTTACCGGAATCTCTTTTTTTTGCTTATTGACTAAAACTAGTTGATAATTTTTAACTAATTCTTTTTCAAAAACTTGGTCTAAAAAAAATTTTGCTTTTTTTTTGTTTTTAAATAAAAATTCTAATCCTTGTCCAATAACTTCAATATCGCCCCAACCTAATAAGCTAACGGCTGCTTGGTTTACATCAACTATAATCCCGGAAGGATTAACCATGCAAATAGGCAAAGGCAAAAAAACGGAAAACTCTTCAACATATCTTTCTAAATTTTCCAAATCTTCTGAAAGCCGTTCTGATAAAAATTGTTCCTCCGATTGAGTCATTTCTTAAATATTAATTAATCCCATTCAATAATATATTCGCAAAAAGGATCTCCTCTAAATACGCATTTAGCTTCTTGAATAGTCATTTGTTCACTTCGAACTACTAATTGAGAAATCGCTTTAAAATACCCTTTAAAATAGTTACAAAGAATTGGGTGCACCTTAAAATCGCTAATCCGAATAACTAAGCGACCATTTTTATTGTCAATTTCTGGAGCTGATAAATTTCCTCTTGAATAATGTTCCTGCCAATATTTAGCGCTTTCAGTAAAAGTTTTCTCAATTGAAATGAAATAACGAAGCAAAGTCTTAACCACAAAAGAATGCTTTGGAGCAGACATGCCCATTTTAAAAATATCTTCTTCGTTCCAATTAAATAAATCTTTTATCAATACTAAAGAAAGCACCCGCCAACTTAAAGGATACCAGGCAGTTGCCCTTGCTTTTTTATCATACGGCAAATCTTGACCAATTTCTTGAACAGCTTTTTTAAGTTTAATTAAACCAGCTTTGCCTTTTTCATACTTAACATATTCAACATCTGTTTGAAAAACTACTCCTCTAGTTTTCCCTTTAATTTTTAAAATTTCATTTATAGTTTTTTCATCTAACATAAATAAGAATAGATTAATTTTTAATTTTTACCATTTAAAAAAATATTCATGATAAAGACCGCCTTCAAAAAAACATTCAACCTCTTCTCCGATTATTCGCTCTTTTCCGGTAGCTATTTTAATTACTTGACTAAAAAGGCCCAAGAAATAAAAACAAATTATTTTATGACGATTAAAATTTTTTAATCTTATTTTTATACTTTTGGCTTGCTTATTATAATCAATAATTTCTATTGTGCCAAAAGTAAAATACTTATTCCAATTTTGAGCTGCCTGTCTAAGAGTTTTTTCAACAGAGAAAAAATATTTAACAAAAAATTTAACCGTAAAATTAAGTGAAACAGCTGCTTTGCCCATCTGAATAATATCTTCTTTTTCCCAATTAAAAAGCTCTAATACGCCTAACATTAAAGAAGTAGTTAAGCTAACCGAAATCCACTCCATTTTATTAATTTTTTCCAAACTAGGCAGATTAACTCCATAATCAGATAAAAAACCATTAAGTCGCTGGTATTCTTTTTCGCCCTGCTTTTGTTTAATATATTTTATTAAAAAGATCAAATCAGCGCCTCTTTCATATCCTTTAAGTTTCTTAATTTTTTTAATTTCTTTTTCAAAATCAAAATTATTAAAATCAAACATATAGAGATTATAACACATCCAACCTTTTGATTAAACTATTAAATCCAAGCTTTTCAAAAAAACAAATTAATTCTTTTTCATTATAATCCCCCCATCTAGCCTGATTTAAATCAAAATTCAAATCAAGATCAAGCTTAATTTTTGCTAAATCATAGCTTAAAAAAGCCTTATCTTGATATTCTTTTAAGCGCGCTTTTAGCTTAACATTTAAATTGCTTGTTTCCAACTGTTGATAAAGTTGTTTTAAATTTTTAAATTGGCCAATTAATTCACAAGCAGTTTTATCTCCAACTCCGGGAACTCCAGGAATATTATCCGAAGCATCTCCTCTTAAAGCCTTGTAATCAACAAGCCGTTTAGGAGAAAAACCATATTTTTGTTTAACTGCTTGAATATCAAAAACAGCTGTTTGGCTTATTCCTGTCTTTAAAAAAAGGATTTTGGTTTTTTGATTAACTAATTGCAAAAGATCTAAATCTCCAGTCAAAATATTGATTTCTAAATTTGGATTCTGCTGATTAAGCTGGGTTGAAATACTGCCAATAACATCATCTGCCTCATAACCGCTAACCCCATAAATCGGAATTTTTAACAAATCAAGCATTTGCTTGATTAATGGAATTTGATCATAAAATTCTTGATCCGGCTTAATCCTTTTTGCCTTATAATCCTGATATTGTTCTTTCCGCAAGCTTGGCCCTTCAACATCAAAAGCAGCCACTAAATATTCAGGAGCTAATTCTTTGATAAACTTAAAAAGAATGCTTGCAAAGCCATAAACCGAATTAACTATTTGCCCATTCGGATCCTTAAGCCTGGGCAAAGCATGATAAGCCCGATGCATTAAAGCATTGCTGTCAAGAATAAGTATTTTTTTCATTTTAATAATTCTTTATTTCAATCTTTCTTTTATCTTGATCAAGATATTCAAAATTAATCCAAACAGTTTCTTGAGGAAGAGCCTTTTTAACTCTTTTTGCCCATTCTAAAATAACTAAATTTTCCGGCTGGCTAATAATCTCTTTAAATCCAAGTTCTAACAAATCCTGGCTATTAATTCGATAACAATCAATGTGATACAAATGTTTGATGTTTGATGATGAATACTGGATGTTGTATTTTTTCATAATTACAAAAGTAGGGCTAGTGATCTTTTCCTTAATTTTCAATCCTTGAGCAATTCCTTGAATAAAAGTTGTTTTGCCGCTGCCTAAATCTCCAGATAATCCAAAAACTAAAGCTTGCTGGCTGGAATCTTTTGTCTTTAAAATCTCTTCACCTAAAAAAAATCCGTTTTTTTTAGTCTCTTGCCCGTTAAAAGTAATAAATTCCATAAATTAACCAATTAATCATTTATTCCAGTATACTATAATTGACCAATATGTTAAAATAAAATAAAATAAAAGACAATTAAGATTTTGTTAATGGATCCAAATACAAAAAACAAACAGTTCAAAACTAAGCTTGAGCTAATCAAACAAAAAGAAGAAGAAAGGAGGGCTAAGCGAAAAGCTGAAAAATTAAACCTCCCTTATTTAGACTTAACTACTACGCCGATTAATCCTGACGCTTTAGCAATTCTTCCCAAAGAAAAAGCCAAACAAGCAAATAGCCTGATAATTAAAAAAATAAATTACGAACTTTATCTAGCAGTTGTTAATCCCAAATATTCAGAAACGCAAAAAATTGTTAAAGAGCTGAAAGAAAAGGGATATACCTGCCATTTTTTTCTTGTTTCCCAAAGAAGCATTAACTTAGGACTAAAAAGATATGAATTAGTTAAAAAACAAGGAGTTTCCTTAAGAGGGGTTTTAATTCTCCAACAAGAAGAAATGAAAGAGTTTGAAAAATCACTAGCTACTATTCAAGATCTTAGGAAAAAAGTAAAAAAACTCTCAACCAGCAAACTCCTTTCAATCATTATTGCCGGATCAATTAAAATGGGCTCTTCAGATATTCACATAGAGCCGGAAAAAAAACAAATTAGATTGCGTTATCGCATAGACGGATTACTACAAGATATTACCAGTTTTGACCCGGAAAATTACCGTTTTCTACTTTCAAGAATCAAAACCCTTTCTGAAATGATGCTTAATGTCAGAGATGTAAGCCAAGATGGAAGATTTACTGTAAAAATTCTGGACAAAGAAAAAGAAATTAAAAAAATAGATATTCGCGTTTCTATTCTGCCCAGCATTCACGGAGAAAGCGTTGTCCTTAGATTGCTCGGAGTTGGAACGGTTAAATTAGATATATCTGAATTAGGAGTAAGAAAAGAAATTTATCCCTTAATAGAAAGCCAAATTAATCGGCCAAATGGAATGGTTTTGACTACCGGACCAACCGGATCAGGAAAAACAACTTCGCTATATGCTTGCCTAAACTATATCAACAAACCAGGCAAAAAAATAATTACTGTAGAAAATCCGATTGAATACCGATTACCCGGAATTACCCAAACCCAAATCAACTCTAAAAAAGGGCAAACCTTTGCTCAAAGTTTAAAAGCGATTGTCAGACAAGATCCGGACGCTTTAATGGTTGGAGAAATTCGAGACAAGGAAAGCGCTGAAATAGCTATGCATTTTGCCTTAACCGGACATATTGTTTTTTCTACAATTCACACCAATGACGCAGCTGCAACCATTCCGCGCTTAACTGATATTGGGATTAAACCGTCTTTACTGCCAACCGCGCTTAATCTAATCATTGCCCAGCGCTTAGTCAGAAAGCTTTGTCCAGACTGTAAAAAAGCGTACAAACCGGATAAAGCCATGGTTGAAAGCGCTAAAAAAATATTCTCTTTAATTTCAGCCAAATCAGGCCTGGATATTCCTAAAAAAATAGATAAATTCTATAAAGCCGAAGGATGTGAAAAATGCCATGGAATTGGGTATAAGGGAAGAATTGGTATTTTTGAAGTTTTGCCAGTAACTGAATCTATTGAAGATTTAATCATTAATCAGGCAACTGCTTATGAAATTCGCGCCAAAGTCATGCAAGAAGGAATGGTTACTTTAATGCAAGACGCTATGTTAAAAATTATTGAAGGAGTAACTACGCTTGATGAAATTCGCCGGGTAATTGGATCTCCGAAATATATTGAACAGCTTTACGGAGACGCGATTATGTCTATCTTAACCAAAGCCTTAATTATTACTGAAGACATCGCTGAATGGGCTAAAGGATTAAAGCTAGATGTTAATAAAATACAAGACAAGTTAAATAATGTTAAAATGGAAAAATTGCCTGAATGGACAGTTGCCATTGCCAGCTCTTTAAAAGCGTCTGATATTCATTTTGAAGCTGGAGAAAATGACTTTAAAATCAGATTAAGAATTCAAGGAAGCATGGAAGAAGTTGCTACAGTTTCCAAAGAATTATTCCTGCCTATGGTTAACAAAATTAAAGAATTAGCTGGCATGGAATTAGAGACTCATAATCGAGCTCAAGACGGACGCTTTAAAATCTCTTATCCTGACGGGCATTCAACTGACGCGCGTATTTCCGCTTTACCGAGCGGATACGGAGAATCTTTAATTGTCCGCTTGCTTGAATCTGAAATCGGAGTAATTTCCTTAAGCGATTTGGGTCTTTTGCCGGCAGCCCAAAAAGTAATTGAACAAAATATTCGCATGCCAAATGGAATCATTTTTGTCACCGGACCTACCGGAGCCGGAAAAACCACCACGCTTTATTCTGTCCTTAACAAACTTAATCGGCCAGAAACTAAAATCTTTACAATTGAAAATCCGATTGAATATCGCTTAAAAGGAATTGTTCAAACCCAGGTCAATGAAGAAGAAGGATATACTTTTGCCAATGCATTAGAAGCGCTTTTGCGACAGAATCCAAACATTGTTATGCTTGGAGAAGTTAGAAACAAAGAAACAGCTAAAGCTGCAGTTGAAGCATCATTAACCGGACATTTAGTTTTAACTACGCTTCATACTAATAGCGCGATAGAGTCAATTCAGCGCTTAACTGGATTAGGGATTGACCCAAATGATATTAGTTTTTCTCTAAGAATGATTATTGCTCAGCGCTTAGTTAAAAAATTATGCGATAAATGTAAGCAAGAAATTGAGCTTTCTCAAGAAAAAAAGAAAAAAATTGAACAAGAACTTGCTAAAATACCAGACAAATACAAACAAGGATTAGATTCAATTAAATTTTACCAACCCGGCAAATGCGATGCTTGCAATCAAAAAGGGTATAACGGACAAATTGCTATTTTTGAAATTATGGAGCCAACTCAAGAAATACGCAATCAAATCAATGCTTCAGCCGGACCAAATAAACTTCAAAAAATTGCTGAAGAAAACGGCATGCTTACGCTTTATCAAGATGGATTAATTAAAGCAGCCAAAGGGATTACTACGCTTGAAGAGGTTGAAAGAACGACCGGACATTATGACAAATAAAAAATGCCTAATAAGCTGTAGGCAATGACCCTCTGCCTGAGAACAGAGAGAAAAGGTTTTCCGAGGGATACACCAGCCAGAGCCAACATACCCATAATCTAAGATAAACCCCCTCAGGCTTAAACATAGTTTAAACCCTATTGCCTACAGTTTACTAAGCATTTAGCAAATAAAAAGGCCTGCTTAATTAAACAGACCCTCCTATTAATTAGCATCATAACAAAAACAAACTAAAATGTCAAGAGAAATCGTTAAATCGCAAAAAATAAATGGAGATGATTACTTAGATAATACCCTTCGTCCGCAAGGATTTGATCAGTATATGGGACAGGATAAAATCAAAGCAAATCTGCAGATTCTGATTGAAGCTGCCAAAAAAAGAAAAGAGCCGATTGAGCATGTTTTGCTTTATGGAAATTCAGGATTAGGCAAAACCACTCTTGCTCATATTATTGCCAAACAGATGGGAGTTAATATCAAAGTAACTGCCGGACCAACCATTGAAAAAGTTGGAGATTTGGCTTCTATTTTAACCAATCTTCAACCTGGAGATATTCTTTTTTGCGATGAATCACATCGCTTAAACAAAACTATTGAAGAAACTCTTTATCCAGCTATGGAAGATTTTAACTTAGATATCATTATTGGCAAAGGCCCTTCTGCCAAAACCCTCCAATTAGAACTTCCTAAATTTACTTTTATTGGAGCAACCACTCGAATTGGACTACTCTCTTCCCCTTTAAGAAACAGATTCGGCGCAACTTATCGCTTGGACTTTTATAAAAATGAAGATATTGAAAAAATAATTGAACGATCCAGCCGAATATTAAATATTGCTATTCAAGACAAACAAGCGCTTAAATTAATCGCTCAAGCTTCGCGACGAACTCCGCGCGTGGCTAACCGCCTGCTTAAAAGAGTGCGCGACTATTGCCAGGTTAGAGGGAATGGGAAAATAGACCGACAAAATACTAAACAAGCTTTAGCTATGTTAGAAATAGATGAATACGGATTAGAGCCAAGCGATCGCCGCTTATTAAAAATTATTATTCAAAAATTTAATGGAGGTCCAGTTGGAATTAATACTTTAGCCGCAGCTAGCCATGAAGAAAGAGATACAATTGAAGATGTACATGAACCTTATTTACTTCAGCTTGGATTTTTAGACAGAACTTCGCGCGGCAGAATCGCTACTAAACTAGCTTATCAACATTTAAGATTAAAGTATCCGGAAAATCAAAACTTACTGTAATTAACGATAGATTCGATGAGTTCCGATTGAATGAAAATAAATCCTATTATTATCAGCAAATTCAAAAACAATTCTATATTTTCGATTAATTGAAAAGGACCAAAAACTTTTAAATTTTCCAGAAAGTTTATGTGTTTCCAATCCTTTAGCAAAGGGATCTTGACGAAAATATTTTTCTTTTTGTTCAGCTTTCTCTTTAATTTTAACTGGCAATTTCTTATACTCCCGAACGAATTTCGGAGAATAAATTATTATCATAGATAAAAACCATCCTTATCTTAAATCTTTTAAAGAATGCAAAATCTTCCCTTTGCCAGAATTGATATCTCGACGACTTTCTTCTAATTCAGTCAAAAGCGCGCTTTCTTCTTCATAATCACGCACTAAAGAACGAAAAAACTCGCTAACACTAGCATACTTATTTCGCTTAACTTCTTTTTTAATAAATTTTACCATTTCTTTTGGCAAAGAGATATTAATAATACTTCGCATAGATTTTTTTATTTTTAATTAAAATATTTAACGACCTTTAATTAATTTATTAGTCTGTAATAATTTGTATTACAATATTAATAAATTTAAAAAGTCTTGTCAATATGAACAACCAAGGATCCAATCAACAATCAAATAATTTTCAAAAATCTGGTTTTAAGATAAATAAACCCAAATTGCCTAAGTGGGCTTTAGTTTTAATTATTATTCTATCTTTAGCTATTCTGGGATTAATCGCTTACGGAGCTTATCAATATTTTAACGAAGAATCAATTCTCTGCGCTCAAGATGTAAAAACCTGTCCTGATGGTTCAACTGTTTCTAGAGTTCCTCCTTTTTGTAATTTTGCCGAGTGTCCAAAGAATTCAACTGCTGATTCATCTACCGACGAGGCAGATTGGCAGACTTACACAAATGAAGAATATGGGTTTGAGTTTAAGTATCCGGAAAATTGGGATCTAAATCATAAAATCACATTAACAAATCCAGATAGCAGTCCTCTGTTTGTTATTAAAAAAGGAATTGAGTTTTATGAAAAACAAAGCCAATTTCCAGGAATATCAATTTCTATTTGGGATAATCCACAAAAATTAAATATTATAAATTGGATTGATTCATTTGAAAATATGAATTTTTTGCCAGGAGATATGCCAAAAACAATTAATTCAAAAGTTGGAAAAGATAATTTAGACGCTTTCAAATACTGGGAAGGCGGAACTAGTAAATGGAATCAACAAGGAGAATGTTATCAAGCTTGTCCAATGCTAATTTATTTTTTTAGTTATAATGATAAAACATATAGAGTCGTTTTAAATAACCGTCCTCCAATGGTACAAAAAATCACAAATGAACAAATAGAAAAATTTGATCAAATCCTTTCTACTTTCAAATTCATTGAATCCGACCAAACTCAGGACTGGAAGACTTATAAAAATGAAGAATATGGGTTTGAATTTAAGTATCCGGAAGAATATACTTTATCAGAACCATATCATGGGACCATTAGGATTGGTTCTGCGGTAAAACTCTCTCTAGAAATTGTCATTTCAGAAATCTCTGGCTCAGCTTTAAAAAATGATAAGATTACACCCCTAGAGCAATTTAGTCTACGGGAACTGCTTACCCATTATTTAAGTCAAAGATGTAAAAATTCAAATTTTAATGATGTTAAATGGAATACTTTAACTATAGATGGAGTTAAAGGATTAGAGGCGGTTAGTTCAAATGACGTCTGCCTTCAAGTATATCTTCCATGGGTAATCCTAAAATACGACAACAAAACATATACCATTAAATTTAATGAAGCTCCTAGTAGTAATTTCGAAGATAAAATCCTTTCTACTTTCAAATTCATTGAATAATCTATCTAGAATTATTGCAAAAAAGAATTGTCATTTGGACAAAGAAAAGGGCTGTAACCTAGAGAACATTCCTTATAAGGTATGAATCTAGAGGACGTTCCTTAGAAGGCGCGTTCTTCTGGAAGAAGGACGGCGCCTTATAAGGAATGTCCTCGACAGAGAAAAGCTTTTCTCTATTTGAGAATCGTCCTTTCGACTGCGTCCTTTGATTACAAAGAATCGCAGTCTGCAAGGACAATCCTCAAATATAACTAAGGAACGTCCTCTAGCCAGTTTGCAAGGACAGTCCTTTTCTTTGATTAAACAGCGTCCTCTAAGTTACAGTCCTTTTCTTCAAAACTTTTTTGTCATAATCCTAGATACTCTTTCTTTTAATAATGCAAAATAAAGTGTTAAAAACAATATTAATCTTTTGCTTTCTATTTGTAACATTTATTGCCTCAGCTCAAGAAAAAATAGATATTAATACTGCTACGATTGAAGAGCTGCAAATAATAACAGGAATTGGACCTGTTTACGCCCAACGAATAATAGATAACAGGCCTTTTTCTTCGATTGATGATTTAATAAACATAAACGGTATTGGCGAAAAAACTTTGCAAAAAATAAAAGATCAAGGATTAGCCTATCTGCCAGAAGATACATCAGAACCAGAAACTAGTACGACTACTCCATCAAACGAAACAAATGAAATTTCAACTCCTTCAACTAGTCCAAACAACCAGCCCAGTAATCAAGCTCCAATCGCCAAAGCCGGGCCAGATATAACCGCTTTAACTAATCAAGAAATCTTTTTTGACGGAACTGCTTCTTCTGACCCAGAAAATGATTCTTTAACCTATTTTTGGAATTTTGGAGATGGAGCGACTGATAACCAGGCGACAACTACCCATATTTACCAATATCCCGGCGAATATTTAGTTGTTTTAGAAGTAGACGATGGCAAATTAACCAATACGGATTTTGTTAAAATAAGTATTTATAGCGATAATTTGATTATTTCTGAATTTATCCCCAACCCTGAAGGAAAAGACGCGGAAAATGAATGGATAGAAATATATAATCAAGGCGAACAAACAGCTGATTTATCTAATTGGCAATTAGATGACATGCCTGATGGAAGCAAGCCATTCACCCTCCCTCAAAACACCTTAATTTTTCCCAAAGAATTTGTTGTTTTTCAGCGTTTAATTACCAAATTAGCGTTAAATAATGACGAAGATCAAGTAAGGCTGATTTATCCGAACGGAAATATAGCTGCTGAGATAAGCTATTTAGCCGAAAAAAAACAAGGCCAAGCAGTTGCTTTTGACGGCCAAGAATATTTTTGGACGACTATGCCTACCCCGGGAACCGCTAATATTATTTCTTCAAACAAAAACGAATCAACTCAAAATTATCCAAAGAATAATCCAAAGCCGCAAATCCAAACTAGCCAAGAACCTGCCCAGACTTTAGCTGTTCAATTAAACCAAACTCAAAATTATCAAACCAATCAGCCAGAACCAAAACAAAACTATTCTAAAATTGATTCAAAAAACAAATTAGTTGTCCAAGCTGCGAATAATACCGCGAATAAACAAACAGTTTCCCTAAATCAATCTTCTCCAACCAGCCAAAACCCAAAACTTATTCTTTATCTTTCCATTCTTATTTCTTCTTGCTTATTCATCAGCTGGCTTATTATCCTAACTCGCAAAAAAAATACTTTTAACATATAAATCATTGACACCGAATGCTTGGCAATTGTATGATTAAAATATATGAGTGGACATTCAAAATGGTCAAATATCAAACATCAAAAAGGCGCGGCTGACGCAAAACGAGGCAAGTTATTTTCTAAAATATCTCGCTTAATTTCAGTAGCTGCCAAAGAAAAAGGCGCTGATCCGGAAAGTAACTCAAAATTAAGAACTGCGATTGATAAAGCCAAAGAGGCAAATATGCCTAAAGAAAATATTGAACGGGCAATTAAAAAAGGAACCGGACAATTAGAAGGCGCCCAAATGGAAGAAATCACTTATGAAGCCTATGGACCAGCTGGAGTAGCTTTAATTATTCAGGGAATTACTGATAACAAAAATAGAACGCTTTCAGAAATTAAAAATATTCTTAGCAAACATAATGCTAAAATGGCAGAAGCTGGCAGCGTCCGGTACATATTTCGCCGTGAAGGAGAAGAGTGGATCCCAAATTATGAAGTTGAAGTTGAAGAAAAAGACAAAATCCAATTAAAAAAACTTTTTGAAGCATTGGATGAAAATGATGATATTCAAGAAATTTACAGTAATTTGAAATAAGCTAACTTTAATTATATGATCATCCTTGGAATTGACCCAGGAACTGCTATTACTGGCTACGGACTAATCCAAAAAAAAGCAAATCAAATTGAATTAATTGAATACGGTTGCATTAGAACCGAGCCAAAATTCTCTACTGGAGTAAGACTTTCTCAATTAGATCAAGAATTAAAAAAAATTATCAAAGAATATAAACCTGGAAAAATAGCAGTCGAGGATTTATTTTTTTTTAAAAATACTAAAACAGTAATTAAAGTGAGCCAAGCGCGAGGAGTTATTTTGTCTCGAGCTGCTAATTTAAAAATACCAATTTTGGAATATACTCCTTTGCAAATCAAACAAGCAATTACCAGCTATGGAAGAGCGGAAAAAATGCAAGTCCAAAAAATGGTTAAACTTTTATTAAACCTAGACAAAATCCCTAAGCCAGATGATGCGGCTGACGCTTTAGCCGCTGCTATTTGCTGCGCTAACAGCGAAAATAATTAAACATACAAATCTATGTCTTCAATTACTAGCTATATGATTAGCCAAGGCGCGCCAGAAGAAACAATTATTCTTCTTTTAATGCTGCCGATTACCGCTCTGGTAATCGCTTTTGCCAGACAGATTGTCGGAATTAAAGGATTTGGCATTTATACACCTTTGATTATTGCTTATGCATTTATTACCTTGGGCTTAACCTATGGTTTTGCTTTTTTTGTTATCATCATGATAGTTGGCACATTCATGCGTCTTTTAGTTAGAAAATCGCGCCTCTTATACCTGCCTCGCATGGCTTTAGTAATTACTTCAGTAGCAGTAGCAATTCTTTTAATCATACTGTTAGGTTCATACTTTGAATTTAATAATTTAATCACTGTCTCTATTTTTGCAATTGTTGTTATGACTACTTTAGTAGAAAAATTCATTGCCGCGCAAATTGAAAGAGGCGATCGAGAAGCAATTATTTTAACCTTAGAAACCTTAATCTTGTCAATTATCTGCTATTGGATAGCTCTTTGGCCATGGCTCCAATCTATAGTTTTAGCTTATCCACTGCTAACCATCCTGATTACAATCTTAATTAATATTCTCCTAGGAAAATGGACTGGTTTGCGCTTAACCGAACTTTACCGTTTTAGGCAAGTAATTAAAAATATTGAAATACCGGAAAAAAAGACCAAGAAATAGCATGCTAAAATTTATTCAAAAATCAAACCCTGTTCTAGGAATTAACGCCCGCAACCTACTTTATTTAAAGCCCTCTAACACTAAGAGGGCTAATCGCATTGCTGATAACAAGCTTTTAGCCAAAAAATTACTCAGCCGAAATGGCTTGCCTGTGCTTCAAGATTTCGCAATAATTAAAAACTATGAAGAATTAAAAAACTTTGACTGGAATATACTTCCGAAAAGCTTTACTTTAAAGCCGAATCGCGGTTTAGGAGGAGAAGGAATTTTAATTGTTTACGGAAGAAAAAAACAAGCTCCCTGTCCCTGGGTTAAAGCTGATAAAAAAACTGTTCAAGTTAAAGATCTGCAAAATCATATCTTAAACATACTTGAAGGAAACTTTTCTAAAACCGGATTGCCAGACATTGCTTTTTTTGAAGAAAGAATCAAACTCTTAAAACTTTTTAAGCCTTACAGCTATCGCGGAATTCCTGATATTAGAATTATTATTTACAATGGCGTCCCAATTATGGCTGAACTAAGACTGCCAACTAAAGAATCAGGCGGACGAGCAAATCTTCACTTAAGCGGAATTGGAGTAGGAATTGATATGGGCACTGGAGTGACTACGACTGCTATTCAAAAAGATCAAATTATTGAATATCTTCCTGATAGCCGGCTACCTCTTCGCGGTATTCACATTCCTGAATGGAAAGAAGCGCTTAGAATGGCTATTCATGCCCAATTGATTTCTAGAATCGGGTTTTTAGGAATTGATATTGCAATTGATCGAGATAAGGGACCGGTTATCCTTGAATTAAATACTCGACCCGGACTTTCTATTCAAATTGCCAATCTTGCTCCTTTGCAAGATCGTTTAAAAAGAGTCAAAGGATTAAAAGTTAAAACAATTAACAAAGGAGTTAATTTAGCCCAAGATTTATTTGGCGGAGAAATTGAAGAAGAATTAGAAGAAATTTCCGGACGAAAAGTAATCGGAGTTAATGAACCAATTGAAATTTTAGACGAACACAGGCAAAGACATTCAATTATGGCTAAAATTGATACTGGCGCTTACCGAACCACTATTTGCCAAAGCCTGGCCAATGATTTAGGGCTAACGCATATAATTGGAACAAAAAAGGTGCGCGGATCCTTAGGATCTCAAGAGCGTCCGATTATTAATCTAAATTTTGTTTTAGATAAAAGATTAGTCAGCTCTGAAGCTTTTGTAGCTGACCGCAAAGAAATGAAATATGATATTATCATTGGACGGCGCGATTTAAAAAGATTCTTAGTTGACCCGGCTAAAAATGTTTTTATGCGCAAAAATTCAATTAAAAAATAGCATGATTCAAGATTTACCTACTCTTAAAAAATATTTTAAAACAATAAAAACTCCGATTTTTGGAGCTGGAGTTTATGCTTTTGACCGGCTTGGCATGGAAGAAATTGCCAATCCTTATCGCTTATTAACTCTGCGTTATAGCTTGGACACTAAATTAATTGAGAAGGATATAGAAACCCTTTCTTTGGAAAAAGGCATGGGAGTAAAGCATATCCAAGAGCCAAGAAACGCAACCACTGTTTTAAAACTTGAACAAACTAAAAAATACTTAAACAAATTTAATTCTCCGGCAATTATTGTCCACAAAGCTTCTTCTAAAATGGAACAAATCTGCCAAGAAAACAATTGGCAATTGATTGCTAATCCAACTGACTTTGGCAAAAAAATGCTAGAAGATAAAATCAAATTCAGAAAATTACTTCAAGAATTAAATTTAAAAACTCCGCCTGGAAAAATATGTTCAGTAGAAAATCTTCATTACGGGCATTTAATCAATAAATACGGGCTTCCTTTTGTAATCCAGCATCCAACTAAAGGCGGAGGCAAAGGAACTTTTTTTATCAATAATCAAGAAAATTTTCAAAATGCGCTAGAAAAACTAAAACAGAAATATGATCCAGAAGAAGAAAAAAAAATTAAGCCAACCGAACAAGTAATTGTAGCCAAACACATCCAAGGATCATCTCCTTCAATTACTGCTTGTGTTACCAGCCGGGGAATTCTTTCAACTAATCTCCAGCATCAAATTTTAGATATTCCTGAATTATATAATCCGGAAAAAGGTTCCGGACTTTTTTGCGGGCATGACTGGACAAGTTCTCAATTTGACCAAGAGATTGAAAATCAGGCTTATCAAGCCGCGGAAAAAATCGGATATCGGCTTAAAGAATTGGGATATCAAGGAATTTTTGGATTAGATTTTATCTTTAACTCAAACAAAAAACAACTTTATACAATAGAATGCAATCCCCGTTTATTAGGATCTTTCCCGGTAATCAATATGGCTCAGCTCTTAAACAATGAACCGCCAATTATTGCCTTTCACGCGCTAGAATTCCTAAAGCAAGATTATCAAATAGATTTAAGAAAAATAAATGATTTAATCCGGCAAAAGAAAAAAGGCAGCCAAATGATCCTGCATAATCTTTCCGGACGCTGGGCTAGAAATCACCAACAGCTTAAAGCCGGAATCTATAAATTAAAAAGCAATCAACCCTATTATCTCCGTCCCGGCTATGATTTAAAACATCTTAAAAATGAAAAAGAATTCATTTTAGCTGATGGAGTTCCTTTTAAAGGATCTCATTTTAGCCCAAATCGCAGACTTTGCCGAATCCTTACCCTTGAACGAGCTTTAGACAATTCTTTTAAATCACTTAATCCATGGGCTAAACAAGTAGCTCAAAGCGTTTATCAATCTTTTGACCTTAAGCCAATCCGATGGATAAAGCTTAAAAAGTTTTTCAAACCAAGTCTTTTAGCTAAAGGATAAAATGATAAAAACACAAACAAAAAACAAAATTCAGGCAAAAGACTATTTAAACTTTCCTATCTCCGCTTTATTAATCAAAGAAGCAATAAATCAAAATATTGATTGTCAAATCAAAAAAAGACCGCTCAAGAATAAAAAAATCCTTTATTTAAAATTGGAACAAAAAGAAAAAACAAAATGGATCTGCCCTAAACGGGGATACTTTAACGTTAAAACCGCTTGCGACTTAACTTTATTCAAATATCTAACTAATCAGATTTTAAAAGAAAAACAATTGCCGGTTAGCCAAATGCAAAAAATCACCCGGCTTAGCGACTTAAAAAATCTATCCATTAGTCCGCCCTGGGTGATTAAGCCGGTTGCGGAAAAAGGCGGCTCAGATATTTTATTATCTATCAAAAAAATTGAACAACTAAAAAGAAAAGCTAAAACACTGCTTCAAAAATATCCTTCTTTGATTATTGAAAAACAAATTCAAGGTAAAGATTATCGCTTATTGATTATCAAAGATAGATTTATAGCAGCTACTCAAAAAAAACTTCCCCAAATTACAGGAGATGGCAAAAAAACAATTAGAAAATTAATTGATTGGGAAAATAAAAATAGGAAAAGCAGAGCTGATTCTTTTGCTCCTTATTTAAAACCGATCCCAATTGATCAACATCTTAAAAACACTTTGGCTAAACAAAACTACCAGCTTGGCTCAATTCTAGAAAAAAACAAACCTATCCGCCTTAGAGAAAATGGCAACTTTAGCACTGGAGCAGCAATCAAAGATATAACCGAGCAAGTTCATTCAATCAATAAAAAAATCGCTGTTCAGGCGATTCAAGCGCTTGATCTAGAAATTGGCGGAGTAGATATAATTGCTAAAGATATTAGCCAGCCAATAGATCAAACTAAAGGAAAAATTATTGAAATTAATGCTGGACCCGGCATCTGGACACATCATTTCCCCCATCAAGGACAAAGCAGAAATATTGCCAAAATTATTCTTGATTATCTATTTTTACCTGAATAAACTTTCTTTTACCGGCTTGAATCACCATTTTATCTTTTAACTCAATCTCTGTTTCAGTATCAGAGATTTTTTTATTATCTATTTTAACACCCCCTTGTTGAATTAATCTTCTGGCTTCGCCTTTGCTATTAGTTAATTTAGTCTCAACTAACAAATTTAAAATATTGTATTTCTTTTTATCTATTTTAAATTCAGGAATTTGGCTCGGTTTGTCTTTTTCTTTAAAAATCCGGTTAAATTCTTGCTCTGCTTGTTGAGCTTGTTTTTCTCCATGATGAATTAATACTACCTCTCTAGCTAATCTTGCCTTAGCATCGCGCGGATTCATTTTATCTATTTTAATATCTTTTTCTATTTGTTCAATTTCTTTAATCGGCAAATCAGTGCAAAGTTCTAACCCAGGAATAATTAATTCATCCGGCCAAGCCATAATTTGGCCAAATATTTCACTTGGCTCTTCGTCTAAACTAATCATATTGCCAATTGTTTTGCCCATTTTCATCCCTGATGCGTCTGATAATAATTTGGTTGTTAAAACAAATTTCTCTTTGTTTTTAACCGCTTTAATCAAATCTCGACCGCATAACATATTAAAGGTCTGATCATTCCCTCCTACTTCTAAATTCACATTCATCGCTACGCTATCATAAGCCTGAGCTAAAGGATAAAAAAATTCATGTAAATAAACTGGCTTTTTGTTTTTTATCCTTTCCTGAAACATATCCCGAACAATCATTTGTCCAACTGTAAAATTAGAAGCCAATTCAATTAAATCAACAAAGCTAAGCTTATCGTTCCACTCGCTATTATACATCACCTTAGCTGGATTTTTCCCATCAAAAGACAAAAGCTTGCTGGCTTGCTCCTGATAATTCGCAGAATTTTTTAAAACTTCTTGTCTGGTTAATTTCTTGCGCGCTTCTGCTTTGTCAGTTGGATCTCCAATCATGCCGGTAAAATCTCCAATTAAAAAAATTACCTGATGTCCTAATTTCTGAAAATGGGCTAATTTACGAATCTGAATCGCATGACCAATATGTAAGGACGGTCCGGTTGGATCAAATCCGCAATACAAACGCATTTTTTTACCGGAAAGCAAACGCTTTTCTAAACTTTTACAATCAGGATAAACATTTTCTACTCCCCGAGTTAAAGCTTGTTGAATTAATTCTTGTTGATTCATGTATATAATAATTAATTATAGCAATCAAATAATAAAATTACAAATAGATTAACTTGAAAAATATGCTTGATTATGACAAAATAGGCTTATGTTTAAAAAAATAATCAAATTTGGCTTATTTATCATCTTAATAACCGTTCTTTGCGGAATTGGAATTTTTGCTTATTTCATCAAAGATTTGCCTGATCCGGCTAAAATAGACCAGCATCAAATAGCTCAATCAACTAAAATCTATGATCGAACCGGTGAAATTATTCTTTACGATATCCATGGAGAAGAAAAACGCACAATTATCACTTTTGAACAAATTCCAGAATATGTTAAAGGAGCAACTATTGTTGCTGAAGATGATAATTTTTACCATCATCTTGGATTAGACTGGAAAGGAATTCTGCGAGCTGCTTGGTCTAATCTAACCAGAAATGAGATTAGCCAAGGTGGATCCACTATTACTCAGCAATATATTAAAAACGCTTATTTAGGAGGGCCGCAAGCAGAAAGAACTTATACTCGCAAAATCAAAGAAGCTATTTTATCTTTAATTATGGAAAGAAAATATACCAAAGATGAAATCCTTGGCTTTTATTTAAACCAAGTTCCTTATGGATCAAATGCCTATGGGATTGAATCAGCCAGCCGAACTTTTTTCAATAAGAACGCCCAAGAATTAAACCTAGCTGAAGCAGCTCTTTTAGCGTCTCTGCCTAAAGCTCCCAGTTATTACTCTCCTTATGGCTCACATCCAAAGAAGCTTAAACAAAGACAAGAGTCTATTCTTAATCGAATGGTTAAATTTGGATATATTACTCAAGAGCAAGCTGATCAAGCTAAGCAAGCAGAATTAAAATATGTTTCTCAAAGCGAACTTAAAGCGCATCACTTTGTAACTATGATTAAGGAGTATTTAGAAGATAAATACAGCCGCCTTTATACTGATATTAATAAAGCTGGACTTAAAGTCTATACCACCCTAGACTGGGAATTACAGCAAATCGCTGAAGAAGCAACTGCCAAAGGAGTTGAAAGCAATGAAAGATTCAATGCCTCTAACGCAGCTCTGGTAGCAATTGATTCAAAAACAGGACAACTTTTAGCAATCACCGGATCTAAAGATTATCAAGAAGAACAATTTAATGTAGCTACCAGCCCTTATCGCCAACCAGGATCTTCATTTAAGCCATTTGCCTATGCAGCTGCCTTAAAAAAAGGATTCACTCCGCAAACTATTGTCTTTGATTTAGAAACTAATTTTGGTTCCGGAGGTTCAACCAAAGACTATGTTCCTCATAACTATGATTATAGATTCCGCGGACCAATTAGTTTTAAAGACGCTCTAGCTCAATCAATTAATATTCCAGCAGTTAAAGCTTTGTATTTAGCCGGCATAGAAGAAACAATTAATTTAGCCCAAGATATGGGTATTACCACTTTAAAAGACCGCGATCGTTATGGGCTTTCTTTGGTTTTAGGAGGAGGAGAAGTTAAATTAATCGACGAAACAGCAGCTTATTCTGTCTTTGCTTCAGAAGGAATTAAACATTCTTTAAGCATGATTTTAAGAATTGAAGACACTAAAGGAAATATTTTGGAAGAATATCAAGATAATCCAATTAAAGTTATAGATAAACAAATCGCCCGACAAATAAATGATATGCTTTCAGACAACCAGGCGCGCGCGCCAATGTTTGGCGAATGGTCTAAACTGCGTTTAGCCAACCGGCCAGCTGCCGCTAAAACCGGAACTACTCAAGATTACGCTGATGGATGGACAGTTGGCTATACTCCGAGCTTAACTGCCGGGGTTTGGGCCGGAAACAATGATTTTACTGATAAAATGCGTTCTGGAGCTGCCGGAGCTGCAGTAGCTGCGCCGATTTGGAATGATTTTATGACACGGGCTTATGAAAGAAAGACGCAAAAAAAAGAACAAATCACCCAGCCAAAAGATGAATTGCTCCAAGAATTTATTCTGCCTAAAGAAATAGAAAATTTTACTGCTCCGGAACCAAATGATCCAGAAAAACCAATGCTTAACGGAGAATTAGCTTACGCTAAAAAAGTAGCTATTGATAGTCTTTCCGGAAAATTAGCCACTCAATTCACTCCGCCTGATCTAATTGAAGAAAAAGAATATTACCAAGTTCATTCAATTCTCTATTATGTAGATAAAGATAATCCCTTAGGAGAATTTCCGGAAAATCCAGAACAAGATCCGCAATTTTTAAATTGGGAAAAACCAGTCTTAGACTGGGTCAAACAACAACCTTGCGGAACAAAATGCTACAACCAAAACCCGCCTGAAGAAGAAGATGATATTCATATTCAAAAAAATCAACCAATAATAGAAATCACTTCGCCAAAGAATAACTATTCTCTTCCAAATAGCCAAAATACCTTAACTATTCAAGCAAGCGCGCAAGCTGAACTCGGAATCAAACAAATAGATTTCTTTTTTAATGATAAATTAATCGGAACTGATTCAAAAGCGCCTTATTCAATCACTTTTAATCTAGCTGATTATTTGAATATGTCTGACCAGCAGACTATTAAAGTGCGCGCCTATGATGCTGCTCTTAATCGAGCTCAAGATGAAATAATAATTAGAACAAATTATTAGATTTAATAAAAAGCGGCTTTGGCCGCTTTTTATAATATTAATATAACCCGTTCTTTATCCTCTTTATACCCGAATTGGCATAACTACATAAGTATAATTAGTATCTCCAATCGGATGAATTATAACCGGTTTAATACTATCATTTAAACCAATCATAATCTTGTCAGAATAAAGATTGTTTAAACCATCCATTAAATAACGATGATTAAAAATAGCCTCAATTTGATCTCCTTGAATTTCTGCCTGAATTTGTGATTTATTTTCGCCTAAATCAGCATCTTTAGAAGAAACTTCAAGAATATTTTTAGTCGGATTAATATTTAATTTAATATCATTAATCTTTCCAGAAAACAAACTTGCTATCTTAATTGCTTTAGTTAATTCCTGCTTATTAACCGTAACCTTGGTCTTTGTCTGCTTTGGGATAATCTGCTGATAATCAGGGTATTTTCCTTCAATTAAGCGAGAAACAATTTGGATATTCCCTAGATCAAACAAAATTTGGTTTTCTGAAACAACGATTGAAGTTTCAGTTTCTTGATCAGATAAAATTCTGATTAATTCATAAATTGTTCTTTGTGGAATAATCATTGTTTCTTCCTTAGCCAGAGTCTTTTCAAGATTAATTTCTTTTTCTGCTAGACGAAAACTGTCAGTCGCAGCTAATTTGATTGATTTTTTGCCAAAAACGCTATAAATCCCACAAATCTCAGGCCTTGACTCTGAGATAGAGGTCATATTCACCACCTGAGAAAAACCATCCCGCAAAAGATTCCCTTTTAAGCTTAAAATCGGCTTTTCTTTTAATTGGGGAATAATTGGAAAATCATCTGCGCTTAATCCTTTGATTAAAGCCCGATATTTTTTACATTTTATCTCTAACTGATTCTCTTTTACTTTTAAATCTATTTTTTCATTTGGAAGATTATTAACAAAATCAACTAATAGGCGCGCTGGCACGGTGATTGCTCCTTTTTTTTCAATCTTGCCGGAAACCCAGGCATTAATTCCAATTTCTAAATTAGTTGAAGAAACTTTTAATTTATTGTTCTCAATAGATAAAAGAAGATTATTTAGAATAGGCAAAGTTAAATTCTTGCCGATAATTTTTTCAGACGTAGTTAAGGCTTTTTTAAAATTTTCTTGTAAAACTGTAATTTGCATTTTAGTTACCTCCCTTAATTATATATCCTTTCCCTAATTAGCTTAATCTCTTGTTGTAAAGATTCATTTGCTTCAACCTCTTTAGCTATTTTCTGACAAGCGTACATAACAGTGGTATGATCCCGGCCGCCTAGCTTGTCACCGATATAAGGATAAGAGCCGTTTAATTCATTTCTAATTAGATACATACCGATTTGCCTAGGATGGACTAATTCTTTTCGGCGCGAACGGCTAATTAATTCATTCGCACTAATATCATAAAATTCAGCTATGGTTTTAAGTATATTCTTGTAATTAGTAATCTTTTTAGGAGATTTAATCAGATTAGCTAAAATCTTAGTAACTGTTTTTTCATTTGGAATTTCATTGTTAATCTGCGAATAAGCAATAATTCGATTAAGCGCGCCTTCTAATTCACGGATATTTTTTTGAATATGAGTAGCAATATAGCTTAATACTTCATTCGGAACTTTTATTTTCTTTTCCTTGGCTTTGCTCTGCAAAATTGCTAACCTAGTCTCTAAATCAGGATAACTAATATCAGCAATCATTCCACCTTCAAATCTTGAACGCAATCTATCTTCTAAAGTTGAAATTGCCTTAGGCGGACGATCAGAACTAATAATGATTTGCTTATTTTTTTGATAAAGAGAATTAAAAATATGAAAAAATTCTTCTTGAGTCTTTTCTTTTCCGGCAATAAATTGAATATCATCAATAATTAGAGTATCAATATTATGATGTTTCCGCTTAAAACTCTCCATCCCTTTATTTGATAAAGCGTCAATCAGATCATTAGTAAATCTTTCTGAGCTCAAATACTTAACTTTTTTATTAGGAGAATCTTTGCTAATTTGATTTCCAACTGCCTGCAATAAATGGGTTTTACCCAGGCCGACTCCTCCGTAGATAAATAAAGGATTATATAGATTGCCCAGATTTTTAACAATCGCCCGGCCAGCTGCTTGGGCAAGCTCATTATAAGAACCAATAATAAAATTATCAAAACTATATTTAGGATTTAGATTAGTTTCTTTATCCAAAGAAAATTCTTGAAAATCTAATTGGCTGTTTTCTAAATTTTCTGTTTCTTTTTTTTCAACGAATTCAACCTTATTAGATTTAGCATTAATTACAAATTTAACATCTTTAATATCAGAAGAATTATTTCGCAAAATTTTTAAAATAAGCTTATTATATTTATTCTCCAGCCATTCTTTAGTAAACCCGTTTGGCACGCTCACAGTTACCAAGCCGTCTTTCTTGGATTGAATTTGAGTGTTTTTAAACCAAGTAATAAAATTAGCTTTAGAGATAGATAATTCAATTTCGCCAAGCGCGATTTGCCATAATTCTTTAGGATCCATAATAGTTTTCCTCCAAATAAATATCTGCTAATAAGTTAAAATTATTCTACCATAATAGCAAAACAAATAAAACTAGGCAAATCTGTTAACAAGCTGTGGAAAAAATGTGGATTAAAAAATTCAATTAAATTACATAAAGTTTGACTAATCAGATTAAAAAAGTTAAGATAATTAGACTAATTAAATAAAATAAATATGTCTTTTACTTATAAGCCAAATAAAAGAAAAAGGAAAACAAAACACGGATTCAGAAAAAGAATGCAAGACAAACCCGGAAGAAATGTAATTTCAAAAAGGCGCGCCAAGCAAAGAAAAAAACTAACTGCTTAATCCCATTAGTCATTGGGAAGGTTTTTATGTTAGCTAAAAAATATAAACTTACCGGCAAAAAAAACCTAGAACAGTTATTCAAACAAGGCCGTTATCAGGAAACTGAATTTTTGAGATTAAAATGGATAAAAAACCAACTTGAATTTAACCGTTTTGTTTTTGCAATTGGAATTAAAGTTTCCAAAAAAGCGGTTCAAAGAAATAAGATTAAAAGAAAACTAGAAGAAATTATCAGAAACTATAAAGATTTAAAACAAGGATATGATTTAGCTATTATTGCTAAGCCGGAAATTCTAAACAAAAATTATCAAACAATTAAAAAAGACTTGCTAGATTTAATCAAAAAAGCAAATTTAATTATTAACAAAGAACAAAAATAATCATTATGGAATTTTTAATTACTATTTTTAATGAAGCTCTTTATCGCCCGTTATTTAACGCGTTAATTTGGCTTTATAACACAATTGCTTTTAATGATCTAGGCGTAGCAATTATTATCTTAACCGCTGGAATAAGACTTTTAATGTTTCCCCTATCTAAAAAAGGAATTCAATCCCAAAAATCCATTAGCGCGCTCCAGCCAAAAATAAAAGAAATCCAAAAACAATATAAAAAGAAAGAAGAACAAGCGCAGAAAATGATGGAACTTTATAAAAAATATAAAGTTAATCCAGTCTCTGGATGTTTACCGATTTTAATTCAATTACCGATTCTAATCGCGCTTTTCCGTGTTTTTTATACCGGACTAGAACCGCAAAAACTTAATCTTCTTTATGGTTTTATTTCCCGCCCGGCTGAATTAAAATCTTCTTTTTTAGGAATAGTCGATTTAGCCGCGCCAAGCTTAATTTTAGCCATTATTGCAGGAATACTTCAATTTATTCAGGCAAAAATGGTTATGCCTAAAAAATCTAATCAATCCAATTTAAAAATCAAAGGAATTGATTTTTCCTCAATTATGGGACAGCAAATGACATATTTTATGCCGATTATAACTGTTTTTATTGCTATGCGCCTACCTGCTGGCTTGCCTTTGTATTGGATCGTTATCACCTTATTCGGAATCATCCAACAATACTTTACCAAAGTTGAAAAAACTTAAATTAATAATCTTTAACCGGAGGAATTAAAAATCATGGGAAACAAAGAAATTATTGAAAAAACAATTTTAACCCTCTTAAAAGCAATCGGTTTTGACGGACAAATAAAGGTAGAAGACAATGACGCAAATAATATTATTGTTAATATTAGCGCTGATCAAGCTAATTTCTTAATCGGCCAAGCCGGAGCAAATTTAGACGCATTGCAGCATATTTCCAGAATTTTGGTTAATAAAAAAATCAAACATCCGATTCATTTCATAGTAGATGTCAATGATTACAGAAAAAACCGGCTAAATCTGCTCAAACAAATGGCTAAAGATATTGCCAAAAGAGCGAATCTGGAACAAATTAATATTACTCTTCAGCCAATGCCTGCTTATGAGCGCAGAATTGTTCATCTAACTCTGGCTGAACATCCTGATATTGCCACAGAAAGCGTTGGGCAAGACAAGGAAAGAAAAATAGTTGTCAGGCCGATTAAAAACAAAATTGAATAAATTAAATTTAGCTAATTCCATGCTAATTAAAGCTAAAAATATTATTGGCGCCAAAACTGTAACTCAAAGCGGTCAATACTTAGGCCGGGTAGCTGATTTTGAATTAACTCTGCCGTCTCAAAAAATAACTAAATATCATATTCAAACAGATTTACTCGGATTTTTAAAACAACCATTCATCATTGATGCTTCGCAAATAATTGAATTTAAAAATAATCAATTAATAGTTGAAGACGCTATTTTGCCGAACAAACAAGCCAAACAAGCAACTCCAAAGATAGAATATGTTAAATAAACTAAGATAAATGCTAGTTAGGCAAATTGCTTACAATACAATTGCTTCGGCCGGGGCTAGAATTTTAGGACTAGCCCTTTCTTTGATTACAATTGGATTTATCACCCGTTATTTGGGCCAAGAAGGATTTGGTTATTATGCCACTATCTTGGCCTTTTTATATTTCTTCACTGTTTTAGCTGATCTGGGACTTTATTCTATCTGCGTTAGGGAAATTTCTCGACCTCAAGCCAATGAAATTAAAATCGCTAATAATGCTTTTACCTTAAGATTCTTTTTTGGCTTATTTATTTTCAGCTTAGCTCCAATAATTATATATTTTCTTCCTTATCCCGGAGAAGTTAAATTAGGAACCGCAATTGCTGCGCTAGCTTTTTGGCTTAACTCAAATCAACAAGTTTTAATGGGAGTTTTCCAAAAATATCTCCGAATGGATAAAATTGCCTTAAGCGAAGTGCTTGCCAGAATTGTTCAGTTAGGATTGGTTGTGCTTTTTATTTATCTAGATTTAGGATTTTTATTGATTCTTAGCGCTCTAATTGGCGGAGCATTAATTAATTTCTGCTTAGCTTTTATTTTTAGCCAAAAATATATTCCGATTAAATTCCAATTTGATATTAGCTATTGGAAAGAAATATTAAAAGAATCCGCGCCTCTAGCAATTGCTTCTATTTTTACAGTAATCTATTTTCGGTTAGACACAATCATGCTTTCTTTAATGCAGCCAGCCAGCCATGTTGGAATTTATAATTTGGCTTATAAGTTTTTAGAAAGCTTATTATTTTTTCCAGCTATGTTTGTCGGATTAATTATGCCATTAATGTCTAAATACGCTTTTTCAGATAGAAATAAATTTAAAAAAACAGTCCAACAAACGCTGAATTTGCTTCTTTTATTTATTATTCCGCTAATTATCGGAACTTATTTTTTATCTGATTGCTTAGTTGTTTTAATCGGCGGACAAGAATTCATTGCTTCAGCCGGAGTGCTTAATCTTTTAATTATTGCTACTGGAATAATCTTTTTAGGAGTGCTTTTTTCCAACCAGATTATTTCTTTGGCCAAGCAAAAAACCCTGCTTTATATTTATGGAATTGGCGCTTTAATTAATTTAATTGCCAATTATATTTTTATTCCAAAATACTCCTATTACGGCGCAGCTGGAACAACTTTATTTACCGAACTAATAGTAACCTGCTTAATGCTAATCACTCTTTACCGAATCATGAAAGAATTGCCTAGCTTCAAATTATTAATTAAATATCTAATTGGAGGTTTGATTATGGCTGGAATATTTTTTATTCTAAGAAATAATTCTGTTTATTGGACAGCTCCCCTGGCTGTCTTCGCTTATTTCGCCTGCTTATATCTGCTTAAAGCCTTTTCGCCGCAACAAATCTTTAGCTTGCTTAAAAAATGAAATCAATTAAGCAAAAATTATATTTCTGGCTATTATTGCTAATTATTTATTTGCCATTTCAAATTGCCCTTAATTTAAATAATAAATATGATTTAGCCTCAATCAGGGTTTTGATTCCTTTATTTTGCTTAATAATTTTTATCCGGCTCTATTCGCAAAAAAGAATAATTTTAAAAAAATTTATTAATCATCAAAGCTTATTCTTATGCTTGTTTCTCTGCTGGAGCTTATTCTCACTAATTAATTCAATCAATCTTGTTTGGGGGATCAAAAAAATTATCTATTTTATCTCTATTTTCCCGCTTTACTTAATTTTGCTAAGCCTAATTGAAAACTGGGGACAGATTATTAAATTAATCAAATATTTGCTTTTTGGCTTTAGTTTTTTAGGAATTATCGGATTACTTCAATTCTTAGCCCAATTTATTTTTGGATTAGAAAAAATTTATCAATTCTGGGCAATTAATATTTTGCCAATTTTTTCCGGATTTAACTTAGGCAATATGATTTTAAATTATCCAAGCTGGCTAGTTAATCTTAATGGACAAACCTTAATGCGAGCTTTTTCCTTGTTATCTGATCCGCATATGTTTTCTTTTTGCCTTGGCTTAATCATCCCTTTTAGCGCAATTGGATTATTAATTTACAAAAATAAATTACTGATTGCGATTTACTATTCTATTTTTATGCTCGGGATAATGCTTTCTTTTACTCGAGGAGCTTATTTAGGCTTAATCATTGCGCTTATTTTAATTAGCTGGCTAATCTATCGAGATTTAAATAAAAAAGTTGTCCCTTGTTTTATTTTAATTAGCCTTTGTTTATTCATACTTCCAATTTCTCCTGTTGCAGATCGTTTTTATTCTAGCTTTGATTTAACCGAAGGCTCAAATATGGGACGGCTAGAAATGTGGCAACAAGCTGAAAAAATAGGAATGAATCATTTTTGGCAAGGAATTGGCCTGGGAAATTATTCCTTAGCCCTTAATCAGAAAGATTACCGCAATCCAGCTACTGCACATAATTTTTATTTAGATCTTTTCTCAGAAATTGGATTAATTGGCTTATTATTATGGCTAGGACTAATTTTTACAACCTTTTGGCAGCTTTTTAAGTCCCTTAAAAAAACAATTTTATTCAAGCAAAAAGCTATTCTAATCAGTTTAATCGGGTCGCTTGCCTATTTCTCCGCGCACAGCCTATTTGAAACAGGCATTTACCAACCAATTGTTTTAAGCTTATTAATGATTTTAATGGGACTAAGCCAATTTATTTATCATCATGAAAACAATAATTAAAAAAATTGATTTAGGAATAAATTTTGGTATTTATCTTGTTTGTTTTTGCATTCCTTTAGCTTTATTTCATTTTAAAATCAGTTGGATTCCTTTTAATTTAATTGAAGCGTTAATTTATTTTCTTTTAATTCTTTGGTTAATTAAAAATCTTATATCAAAAAATCTTATTTCTGAATTACATTCTGTTTTAAAAAAATATCAAAAACTCTGGCTGCCAAGCTTATTAATCCTGCTCGGAGTTTTAATCAGCCTTTTATTCTCAATTCAGATTAAAACTGGCGCCGGAATTTTAAAAGCCTGGTTTATTGCTCCGCTAATCTTTCTTTTAATCTTTCTTAATCAGATTAAAACTAAAAAACAATTCAAATTAATTTTTATCTGCTTGTGGATTTCCGGAATTATAACTAGCTTAATCGCCTTATTTTACTGGCTTAACAATTATTTAACCTATGATAATCGGCTAGCTGCTTTTTATCTTTCACCGAATTACTTAGCTATGTATTTAGCTCCCTTGTTAATCCTTTCATTTTATTTGTTTATAAAAACTAATAAAAAAATTAATCGCTTAATCTTAATTGTTAGCTATTTTTTAATAATATTTATCATTTATTTAACTCAATCCTATAGCGCTTGGCTGGCTTTATTAGGAACAACTTTCTTTTTGTTAATTTTTAATATTAATAGAAAATTTATTTTCTTTATTCTGGCTTTGCTTATCTTTGGCTTAGGAGCTCAAATGCCAACCGATAAATTCCAAAAAATACTTGATTTTTCTTATCCTTCCCTTGAATCTCGCCTAGTTATTTGGAAATCAGCCTGGGAAATAACTAAAGATTATTCTTTTCTTGGTATCGGCCCAGGATTATTCCAAGAATATTATTTAAATTATCAAAAATATTTCCCGCCTTATCCAGAATGGGCAGTTCCCCAGCCGCATAATCTCTGGCTAGCTTTCTGGCTGCAAAGCGGATTAATCGGATTAGTCGGCTTTATTTGGCTGATAATAAGCTTTTTTAGACAAAAAAAACCGGGTTTTAATAAAAAACCGAGTTTAATAATTTTTGCGACTATGCTAGTAATTTTAATTCATGGACTGCTAGACACTCCTTTTTGGAAAGCTGATTTAGCAATTCTTTTCTGGCTGATTATAGGTCTAGGCTATAAAGCAAACCGTCTTTTTTATTAACAAAAAGCAAATAATCTTCCATTATCGGCAAATACAAAGATTCAGCGTCGTAAAATTGAATATCTTCTTCCTGAATCTGATAAATTTCAGTTACTTCCTGAGTATCTAAATTAATTTTCCAAAAATTATCTTTAAAAGTTACCTGATTATTCTCATAATCATCAGGTAATTTAGCTGTTTCCGGAATTATCTTTGGCACTGCACAGAATAAAGTCCGGTTATCTTGGCTCCAAACGCATTTTTCAGGCAAAGTAAAAAAATTAAGCTGCTGAATAGAACCATCTCCTAAATCAGCAAATTTCAAACGCGCTTTTTGCCCCTGGCTATCAGTTTCTGAAAAAATTAATTTATCTCCTTTAGGAGACCATAAGGCAGAAAGCCCGTAAGAACTATTAATCACTTTTGTAAATTCCTTATTCCTAATATTAAGCGTATAAACAGCGCTCATTTTTGCGCTACTAGGCTTATTTCTAATTCCAAGCATTTGATCGCTTATCCATTCAACAATTAAATCATTCATTCTTAAATCAAGTATATTCTCCCAATTAGATCCATCTGGATCAGCAATTGAAATATTATTCGCTTGATTATGCGGATTGTAATAATGATAAGCGATTTTATCAGCTTGCGGAGCCCAGTCTATCCAGCGCAAATTATAGTCTAATTTTTTTGCTTGATTAGTTTTGTAATTATAATAATATTTTTCAAAAATACCATCTTCTTTAAAAATAGTGATTACTTCATCTTTGTCCGCAGACCAAAGAACCTCAACCAATCCAGCAATCACGGTTTCTGAAATCCTGTTTAAATTACTGCCATTTAAGTCAGATTGATAAACCCGGCCATCACTCTGGCTATAGTATTTAACTTTGCTCCCGTCAATAATTACACCTAAAGGAAATCTTTCAGAAATTGCTTTTATTTCCGGACGCGGAGAAGTTATCAAAGGCTCTTCATTCCCATTTTCATTCTTTTCTGCGCGATTGAAAATAAAGTTGTAGCCCGCAAAAAGAGTTAAAACTAATAAAAGTCCGGCTGATAAAATAATTAATGTTTTTTTAAGAGAAGCAATATTTATCTGCATAAAGATTAAATATATTTTTTATTATTGATTAAATTCCGCTAAAGCTTCTCGATCAATTTTACCTTGCTGATATTTTTCTAATCCTCTTTGAGCTAATTCAGCTCGTTGTTGCGCCTTGTAATACCCGTATATAAGGGCAACTGTCCATAAGCTAAGCATTTCTGTTAATGGGAAAGGAACAAATTCCAACCCGCTTATAACAAGCCCTAAAAGAGTTAATTTAATTCTAATTTTGCCGCCAAGGCTAAACATAAAAGGGACCAAGATAGCGCTAGTAGCTAAATCTAGGGTATCCCCCAAGATTGGAATAGTCCCGATTATTGTTAAATCAACCAGATCATTGAATATTCCAACCATAAAGGCAAACGGCCAAAGAGATGATTCTTTTATTTGAATAGCCTTTTTCATCTTTTCTAAAACTTCTCTGGGAATACGCTTTCTTCTGATCACATTTCTAAGCAAATTCAATTTGATCAAACGATTTTCTTCTTCTTGATTCATAATTAATAAATATTTTCTTCTTGATTACCTGCTTCTTTTTTATCTTGTTCAGAGCTTTCATTTTCCTGATCAGCTAATTCCTGTTTAGCTTTTTCAATTTCCATTAATTGAGCCGGATCAGAAGTGATTACCTGATCTTCTGTATATGAAGCAACTACCTGAATAGCAACATGCTTGTTGCCGGCAAAAATAATTCCTTCTCCAACTGCGCATTGCAAGAGCATATATTTCTCTCTTTCGGTTAGATTAAAGGTTTTCTGAACAATATCAATTGCTGCCGGTGATTGTTTGAATAAAAGCTGCAAAGAAGAATTAGTTACAATCGGGCCTCCGTACTTAGAACGCATAAAATCAGTTACATCCTGAGTAATTGTTGTTAATCCCAAATAATATTTACGGCAACGCTTAGCAATCCCAAACATAAATGAAGCTGCGTCTTCATGCTGCATCATCCACCAAGCTTCATCCACAATCATCAAGCGCCTTTTAGTTTCAGAACGAATAATATTCCAAATATATCTTAAAATGATATACATTGCCAAAGGACGCAATTCATCTTCCATATCCCGAATACTAAAAATGACTAATTTTTTGCCTAAAACCACATTCGTTGGCTGATTAAAAAAACTAGCATAAGTTCCGGTAACATATTTTTCCAAACGAGTGACTAAATTCTCTCCTCCGGTCATTCCTTTAAGGATTGACTGCAAATCCTGCATTAAAGGAGGCTCAGCATTTCCAAAATCAGAATCAGCTGTAATATCCCGCGAAGCATAAGTTTCTGTTAAAGCGCGGTCAATCAAAGCATCTTCTTCCGGACTTAACCCGCCTAGCATCATTCTAATCAACCCGACCAGATTAATAATATTTCCCTTAAGCACATCGCCTTTATTCTCATTCTTGCCCGGCTTAGGCAAATCAAAAGGATTAATATGATTATTTGAAGTCAAAGAAATATCAATAAAAGTTCCATCTACTGTTTCTGCTAAATATTGATATTCGTTTTCCGGATCAATAATGATTACTTCTGTGTCCTGCATCAAAGAACGAAGAATTTCCAATTTAGTAAAATAGCTTTTACCAGCTCCTGATTTAGCGAAAATAACCATATTTGCGTTTTCCATATCAAACCGATCAAATAAAATCAAAGAGCTATTATGCTTATTAATCCCGTAAAGAATTCCTTTGTTGTCAGTTAGATCAGAAGAGACAAAAGGAAAAGCTGAAGCTAAAGAAGGAGTATTAAAAGTATTATGAATTGCTAGTTTATCCAAATTCAAAGGAAGCGTAGAATCAAAACCCTGTTCTTGCTGAAAAACTGCCGGCTTAGCATAAACCATCTGAGTTTCCAAAAGCGCCCTTACTTTGTTTTCCGCATTATCTAAATCTTTTGTATTATCGCCAAAAAGAGTGATATAAAGGCCAAATTTAAATAAACGCTCTTCTCCGGTCTGAAGCTTATCCCGCGCGTCTTCTATGCTTTCTAAAGCTGCTTCCAGCTTTGGCTCGCGAACTTTTCCTTTTTCCATTTCCATTGATATTTGCGATTGCACCTGAGCAGTTCGCTTGCGCAGCTTTTTTAATATATCTTTAGTTTCTATTGGATGAACAAAAATAGAAACATTCATCTCTTGATCAAGAGTAATAATCGGACCCAGCCATCCAGTCACTAAATTATTAGGAAAATCAAAAACAAACAAAGTCCGAAGATATTTTTCTCCTAATTGGACATGCTTGGTATTAACCTTTAACCCAGCCGGAGCAATTAAATTCATTAAATTTTCTTCCGGCTGCTTTTCTTTTTTCGATTCTTTTTTAGATTTGCCAAATAAACCCATAATCTTTATTGATTTCTTAATGTTTTAGCTTTTTTTAATTCCAGCTCCTCTTTAGCGCTTGGATTATAAAGCTTGTAAAATAGTTCGATTAATTCTTCGCTATTCAAAGGAGCGGTTTTTACCCCTAATGCCTGCAATCCAGTAGAAACAAAATCTACTCTTTGCCAAAGATTATTCTTTCTTTTAGCAAAATTCATTTCTTTTGTCTCATCTTCCTTATTATTTGAGTTTCCTGAAAAACTGCTAAATAAATTGCTTAAAATACCCTTTTTTTGTTGAACCCCTCCGCTATAAGGGATGACAATATAAAAAGATTCAGTCATAATATTTGTTACTTCAGTCAAGCTTTTAACAAATTCAATATATTCGGTTGTCTGAATCTTAAGTAAATCATTCTCTTGCTGCATTTGTTTCTGCCTTAATACATCCAAATAATTGCTAATATCAAATTTTCTTGAACCAACTAGCAGCTGAAGAGGAAAGTCAATTGAATTTAAAAAATCCTGATACCGATAAATAATCGCGTCTTGTTCTTCTTTTGATTTTAAAGCAAAGTTAAAACTGCTCGCCATTAAAATCGCCCGCAATGAATTATTCTTTAGCACAACTACTCCATCTTTAATTTCTTTAAGCGGCAAATGCTTTTGTATTGAAGCTGAATTAATCTTTTTTGCCATAATATTTATTTATCTTTTTTCCAAGTATATAATTTTGGCCGAATGAAAAAATAAAACATATTTTTAATCGTAGTTATCAATGGCTGCCCTTGCGGATGGTAAAAAGCCAAAGCCAGGCAAATAACAATAATCGGAATAGCAACCAGAATAAAAGCGGCTAATTTTAAAACAAACCAAAGAACGAATAAGAAAATTCCGCCGGCTAAAAAATAAAGAAACTGCTTTAAAGTAAGCGGTCCAACAATCTTATCTTTGATATCAATAAATTGTGGTACTTTAGCCTGCATTTTAAATTTTTAAAATTATTCTTTTTTTCTTAAATTAACTAAATTCCCATTTAATCGCGGAAATTTATATTCTTCTTTTTGAATAGAAGCAGAAACTTCATTTTCTCTCGGCCAATAATTAATTTGATGCAATCTTTTGAGATCATCTTTAACTGGCAAAAAAATAACTTGATTGATATCGCGCGCTAATTGGCGGGCTTCTTGCTGATTTAATTGGCAATCTTGCATTAATCTTTCAACAAATTCAGTTATTCTAAACTCACCTAATAAAATCCCTCCGGTTAAATAAGCTGCTTCTGAAATTTGAGACAAGTTTAAATTGTTCTTTTTTCCTGCTTGGCGAATTTTTGCAGCTGTTTGAGAATTAAAAAACTGACTTCTAATAGATTTTGGAAGTTGAAAATATTTCTGATATTTCTCTCTTACTCTTGGATTAGAAATATTTTTAAGTATTGCTTGGCTCATAATTTATTATTTAGTTTCTAAGATAACTCTTTCCGGATTGCTAGCCATATAATCTCTTACATCTTTAGAAATGTTAACCCGATTCTGATTTAAAGTGTCTTCTACCTTGCTATAAAGATCCGGATTGCTTTGTTTTAAAGCGTTTAAATGATCAGCTCTCCACCCCTTGCCTTCTTCAAATTGTTTAGCCATTGATTCTGCCACTTCATTAGGCGCATATCCGCTAGAAAATCCCTGCGATAATTCAGCTACATCCTCAGGCTGAAGTGTACCCATCATCTCGCTAAGCGCGTTAACATCTTTAGGCGCCTCACTACGCAAATAATCTCTGATCGCTTCTTTGGTTGACCCTCTAGTCCTAACAGGAGCCTCTTTACTTGACTCTTTTTGCTTATCTAAAAATTGCTTGATATCATTACGCAAAGACTCATAATTATTATTAAGCACTTCATTTTCAATTGTATTATAAACTTCATAATTATTATTATACAACTCAGACAAATGTTTGCTGGTAAAGTTTCCGCCTTCTTGAAATTGCTTTGAAACACTTTCTTGAACCTGTGACGAATTTTTAATTGAAGTATTATCTAAATTTTTCATATCTTCCGGCTTTAAACTAGAAATGACTTTATCTAAATCTTGTTTAGGCATTTCAAGCGCTAATTCAGGGCGCGTCTTAAGAATATTCTTTTCCATGCCATAAGTCTGGGAATATTTAGCAAGATTTTTAATATCTGTTTCTGTGAATCCACGCGACTCATCTGCTTTAAGCTTGCCTTTTTCAGCTAAAGCCTGGCCAATCGCTATTTTGCTCCTGCGATCAGTTACGGTTTTGTAAAGCGATTTCAAATGATCCGGAGACATATTTTCATATTTTTTCTTTTCTTCATTAATCCTATTTCTTTCTCCTTCATAATGTTTGCTTAATCCAGCGCCGTACTTGCCTAAACCCTTGCTTAATCCGCTATACTTTCCTAATTTAGATTTACGCGTCCAAGCGCTTGCCCGGTCAAACCCACGGCCAACCACTCCGGCTGGTTTAGCTGTCATTCTTTGCGCTTTTCTCTTTGTATATCCGCCCACAGCCCCGCCTGTTTTTTTAGCTGCTCCAACCCCCCATTTCTTACCTAAGCTTATTGCTCCACTAGCTCCATGGATAGACATTTTCTGAGCAACTACCAATGAACCAATCAACATGCCGCAAACTAAAATAAATTGGAATAAATTCTCCGGCAAAAAAACCTGCGGAACTACTTGTTTAGCTAACATTTTATGTTTAGCTATTCCGGACATTCCTACTGAAATTTCTCCTCCAGGAGCGCCTGCGCTACCTTCTAAAAATTTGATCCAAGAAGTTACGCTTAACCAGATAAAAAAAGTAACAATTGGAGCAAAAAAAGTCCATCTGAAAAAAGTATGTATCCATCTACTAAACATGCTTGCAGTTGCCGGCAAAACCCATAAAAGCAAAGCGATTGGCATTAAAATTAATAAAAACCATAATGTTAAAACCCGGAAAATCAGCATAAAGAATAAAGCTGCTAAGACAAAAATAGCAATGATCATAAATAGGATAGAAAGCAGCATCCCCAAAATCATGTTCATATTATAATCCGGATCACTCATTTCTTCATTAAGCACTTGCGCTTCTTCGGTTTCTAATATTGTTTTAAAACAATGACCGCTGCATTTACCATCCAACATTGATTCACAAGCTTCTTGCGTCATGGCAATTTCATATATTCCATCTTCTTCTATTTGACACATCCACCTTGCCTTTCTTTTATCAAGATCATCTATCTTGCCAGTATTATCAATATAAGCAGGTATCATAAGAGCACGAGGTAAATCTTCTTGGAATAATTTTACTTCTCCAGTAGCTTCATCTTTATATAAAAAAGTTTGGGTAATCGCATCAGCAAAATCTATTATTGCCCCAGCGATGACTAAACTAAAATTAATTAATAAAGCAATTCCGATTAATTTTGGCAAAAGCGCTTTCATGCCATAGTTTTCTTTTCGCAAAATCGTAGCAAAAGCAATAATCAATAAAATCAGGATAAACAACATATTTGTCATATCTCTAACTATGGTCCAGCCATCCTTTACCAGGCTAGCATTTTGTGGATTGCCAAATTCCATAACTCCTTTTAACAAACCAACAATCCAAGCAACTACAATCCCTAAAAATTGTATACATATCCCTAAAAATTCACCGATTAAATATAAAATGCCATTCTTGACTCCGTCTCCTATTTCGCCCAAAATCCCTGCTTGAACATTATTCGCTAAAATAAAAATACCTAAACTACTGATTAAAAAAATCAGGCTAAATTGGAAAATATTTTTTTGATATTTTTTAAAAAAACAAATCATTATTTAATTGAATCAATTACTCTAGCTTTTAATTCAACTTTATCGCGAAACAAAATTTCTGGCCGAGTTTGTAAAACATAGCCTTGTTTTGCCTCCTGATTAACTATTTGTATCTGCTTATTTTCCGAAGAATAAAGAAAAATAGCAATTGCTCCAGTTAGAACAAAAATTAAAATTAAAATATCTTTTAATTTCATATTAATTAGAAAACCTCTTCTTCAGTACAACTATCTAACTTATCATCTGCATCATCTTTGATATCCTTAGCTAATTCCATTTCAGCGGGAATACTCCCGGAAGTAGGAAAAGAATTATCTCTTTCGCCAATGATGGTTTTCATTAAAGTTTTTAAATTCTCTTTAGCTGTTTCACTTTCTGAAATTAATTCACTAAAACTAGAAGCGGTTGATTGATCATTAATAATTTCCATTGCTCTTTTAGCGCGTTGAATTATCTTTTCTTTAATTTCATCATCTTGTGGATCATCAAGCCATATTTTTAAATCACTTATAGCCAATTCTAAATTCTTTTTAGCTATTGCTAAATTTTTAGGTCGATCTATTTTTTTCTGAATTTCTGGTAAAATCTCTTGATTAATTTCGTCTAATTTATCTTGAGCCCATTTTGATTCATCGGAATTATTCATACAATCATCAATAATTTTTTGTAATGCAGGAAGAGTATAATTATTGTAATAATTCTTAATTTTCTGGTATTCATTAGCATTCTTTTGAGCCTCTGGTATTATTTTTTCCAAATAAGGAATTATTCCTTCTAAAATAGCTATTAATTCAGCGCCTTCTGTATATGGATTTGGAGTTATCGATCCACTACCAGGAATTGAACTAGCATGTTTTAACCCTCCGCCATCTTCTTCAAAAAACGAATTAAGTAAACTCTCTGCTATACTTCTAATAAACACCGCAAACGGACCAGCCTTTTCCAAAAGAGCATTCAGTTGATTATTAAGCTGATCCCAATAATTAGTAACTGTCTTGCTAGACATATCCTTAACCGTAGAGCCAGGAGTCAAAATCTCGCATTCATAATAACAAGGCATTTTATATCCTCCGACAGTCATTCCTGGATTATTTGGATCTCGATTACAAGCTTCGGGAATCGGAGGAATTCCAATAATATCTTTCTGCTCTTCAACAATCGTCCGAGGAGTAGTTGTGCTAGCGTCATACCAAGTACAATTTTTATGATTTTGATAACCATCATTCATAGCTAATTCCTTATTTTGAGTTTCTTCCGCCTCATTTCTCATACCTGTTTCAGCCATCACGCTTTCCATATAGGCACCAAAGAAATTATTTTCTTTTTCAGTAAACTCAACCCAGGCATCCCAATCTCCTTCAGAAAAATCCTGCTCAAACTTTTCCAAAGAACTTTCCGCGTTATCTAAAACATCTTCAATCGTACAATCCACATCATAATCAATTTTTTCAAAACGAGGAACTTCTAATTTAAGCTTAAACATATCATTTAATTGGTCGTAAAAAGAATCACACAACCAACCTGCCCCCAAATATTGTTCTATAAATATTCCGCTTGCTTTATTAGCTGTATCCCATATCCAATCATCAAAATCCATTGCTAAAAACCTAGGCAAACCTTCTCCGCCATTATTTAACCATTCCACCATATCGTTAGTTAATTGTGTTAACAACCCCTCTACTAAAGCATACATTGCTTCACCTAAATACCATGTAGCCAGCTTCATCGCTTTGTCCCATGCCTGAACTGCTGCTGTAAATGTGTTTTCTATCAAATTAAAAATATCAAATAGATAATCTCCAACATCTCCTATTATCTCTACTAATAATACTTCTGCTTGTGCTTTTTTAGGCGCTATTAAAATTCCGCCCATCAAAGAACCAATTAGACAAATTACTAATAATAAACTAATGCTTTTAGGATAAAACATTTATTTTTTATTTAATTCAAGCTTTACTTGTTTTTGAATTTCAGGTAAATTTTCTAAAACTTGCTTAAATTGGCTTATTACAATAACCCCTTTCAAGGGATCGTTTTGCACCTCAGGTAAGCGCTTGGCTACTTGAGCTGTTTGCCAAAGTATAAATAATAATTGCTTATGAATATCAAGCCAATTTAAAGGAGGATTAATTTCTAATAAGTCTTGTTGATTTTTAAAATAGCACTCACTCATTTTAATTAATTGTTCTACGTTTTCTATCTTAGAACCTTGTTCAATATTTTTTAAACCATCCTGACTAATTATTCCATTATTACAACTAGTAACTTTAGCCATAACTTTAACAAAATCATTTTTATACTTTTCTGTTGTTATCGAATTATTCTGCTTAATAGTTTCAAAAACATGATTCTCTTTCTGAAAAGGAGGTACAAAATTAGCCATAAATCCGGCAGTCGCCTTTTTTAAGGATTCTTGAGTTCTTTGATCAATATTTATTTCTTCAGCCGCACTTAATGTATCAATGCTAGAAAGATCAAATTCATTCTTTTTAAATTTATCAACCATTAAATAATAAAACATTTCAGTTAAATTTCCCGGGTTAGGACGATCACCTTCAAATCTATTCTCCGGCATTTTATCATTTGGCGCAGGAATATTTGGATCATATCCAGCGGCAACTTCTTCTCCATCTAAATATCCGTCTCCGTCAGTATCCGGATTATTTGGATCAGTCTTATAAATTTCTTCTTCCCAATCTTCTAAACCATCATAATCTTTATCATTAATAAAATTATTCTGAGCAAGATTTTCAGTTAATTCTTTCATACTTAAAGCCTTGCTAGACCGGCTTTCCAAAACTAAATATCCGCCAACAATAAATCCAGCAATTAATAATAAAATTATTGCTATAAGATTTTTCTTTTTGTTTAATAAGCTTATTTTCATTTATTTTATAGAGGGTTTATTAATCTTATTATACAATACTTCCAAGTTTTATTCTAATTGAAATATTCTTAAGTTATCCACAAGTTTTAACCTAATCTAAACTGTTAAAACTATTGACAAAATATGTGCAAAAGTGTATAATTATATCAAATATAAAATAGTAACTTTAAATAAAAATATAACTAGAAAATTCTGAAGGGAGGAAAAAGATGAAAAAGAGAATTCTGATACTTGCAGTGGTTATGGGATTATTACCACTTCTATCCGGATGCTGGACAATTTCAGGCAGCCTGCTCGGCGCCGGAATCGGAGGCGCAATTGGCGGAGGTAATGGCGCTTTAGCTGGCGCTGCTATCGGCGCTGGAATCGGAAGTGTTGCGGACAATGTAGAAGTTCGCAACGCTCCAAGGGCAAAAAGCGCTGCCTGCCGTCCTTCGCCTTCGCCTTATCGGCCCCGTGGATTTTTCCCATTAGCTCGAAAACACTACATCCGGGTACTCAATGGAACACAGTGGGTATGTAAGGTTTATACTGACGCCCACACTTATATCCGTTTGTGGCCGGGTGGCCAAACGGATATAGAGTTCCCGCGGATGAAAGACTCTTACCGGATCTATCTAACTGCCAATCTGATTAATCAGGATGGGCGGTTAGTTGGAACCGCGGAAGAAGATTTCCGGATTCCTGATTGGGATCGGCAAGGGACATCTCAGGATATCTGGCATATCCGCAGATATCGAGAGCTTGAATAACAACCAAAACAGCAGGGACAATTAAGTCCCTGCTTTTTCTTTGTTTGATTTTATTTTTTAACTCAATTCTTTAGCTAAATTCTCCCAGTCTTGAATTGATAGATTTCCCGGTCTAATTTTCCCCTCCATGCCTATTTTTTCTAAAATTTGGCT
Organism: uncultured Candidatus Saccharibacteria bacterium; assembly: GCA_964544485.1. Lineage (GTDB taxonomy): Bacteria > Patescibacteriota > Minisyncoccia > Portnoybacterales > UBA2143 > CAZJBH01. The sequence continues at coordinate 4,223 of CAZJBH010000001.1, read as the reverse complement.
CATTTCTTTTTTTGATAAATCTAATTGCTTGCTTAAATTATTAATCAACTGCTTTCTGGGCGCGGAAAATCCAGCTTTAACTATCTTAAAAAAATTATCCCGCTCTTTATTTCTAATTTTCTTTTGCGGAAAAATTTGCAAAATAGCTGAATCAACTCTTGGCTGGGGCCAAAAACAATCCCTTGAAACATAACCTAATATTTTAGATAAAGCATAATACTGTATTGAAACTGCCAAAAGATTCATTTTAGGCGGTTGAGCGCAAATTCTTTGAGCAACTTCTTTTTGAGTTAATAAAATCATAATTTCTGGCTGTTTTTCTATTTCTAAAAACTTGCGAATAACCGGAGCAGTTAAATAATATGGTAAATTAGCTACAATTTTATAATTCTGGTCTAATAATTCCTCGTCTATTTTTAATATATCTTGATTAAATATTTTTAAATTAGTTTTATCTTGAAATATTTTCTCAAGAATTTTTACTAAATTCTCATCTTTCTCTATTGCAATCACTTGTTTGGCTTGCTTAAGCAAAATTTGAGTCAATCCGCCTAATCCCGGACCGATTTCTAAAACAGTTTCATCTTTTTTTATTTCAGCCAGCTTTGCTATTTTCTCTACTATATTCTGTTCAATCAAAAAATTCTGGCCCATAAATTTTTTTGGCCTTAAATCATATTTATTTAATAAATCCTTAATCTCAGTTTTATTCATTAATACTCCTCAAATTCAATTAAATCTTCTGGAATATCGGTTAAAAAACGGGAAGGAGGATTCACCATGGTCTGACCCCAAAGCCTCCTTTGCTTGGCAAAACTTAAATAAGCTTTTTGTTTTGCCCGAGTAACTCCAACATAGCATAAACGCCGCTCTTCTTCCATTTGTTCCGGATTAAACTGGCTTTTTGAATGAGGGAAAATACCTTCTTCCATGCCAATCATAAAAACAATTGGAAATTCCAATCCTTTAGCGCAATGAATTGTCATCAAATTAATCAAATCTTTATTTGTCTCAACTTCATCATGATTAGTCATTAAAGTAATATCTTCTAAAAACTTGCTTAATCCTTTTTGCGGGCCTAACTTTTCATATTTGCTAACCACATTGATTAATTCGCCGATATTTTCCCAACGCCGCTCAATTTCATCTTGATCTCTGGCAGTTTTTTCTAAATATTCCTGATATTTTGTTTTTTCTAATATCTGCCTAATCAATTTAGTTAAATCTTGCTGCTGATTAATTTTTCTTAATTGATCAATCATTTGGTAAAAATCAGCTAATGGCTGCGGACAATCAGCTAAAGAATAGAGCAAATTAATCTCTTTGCTAAATCTAGCTAAGCGCCGAGGAGGCAGATTAATAATCCTTTGCAAACTAACTAAATCCTGCTGATTAGCAATGTATTTTAAATAAGCTAGGATATCTTTAATCTCTTTTCTTTCATAAAAACGCAACGCCCCAATTATTTTGTAAGGAAAATTAGCTTTAAGAAAAGCTTCTTCAATCGGCCTAGACTGCGCGTTTGTCCGATAAAGCACAGTAAAATCTTTTAAAGAAAATCCCTTTTCGCGAATTAAATTTTCAATTTCCATAATAATAAATTCGCCTTCTTGTTCTTGGGTTTCTGTTTGAATCAGACTAATCAAAGAACCAGCTGAATTATCAGTCCACATATTTTTTTCTTTGCGCTGGCTATTTTTAGAAATGATCTGATGGCCAGCTTCAACAATATTCTTGCTGGAACGATAATTCTGCTCTAATAGAATTACTTTGGCTTGAGGATAATCTTTTTCAAAATTAAGAATATTTCGATAATCAGCTCCCCGCCAAGTATAAATTGATTGATCAGTATCAGCAATAAACCAAATATTTTTGTTTTTTTCAGCTAATAACTTAATCAACAAATATTGGCCGGTATTAGTATCATGCGCTTCATCAACTAAAAGATATTCCCATTTAGCTTGATATTTTTTTAAAACTTCTGGATTTTCCCGGAACAATTTAACGGTTAGCATAATCAAATCATCAAAATCCAAAGCATTCGCTTGAATTAAAGACTCTTGATAAGCTTGATAGATTTTAGCCACTTGCTGCGGATAATAGTCATTTGCTTGCTCAGTATAACTTTGCCAATCAATTAATTCATCTTTGGCGCGAGAAATTGAACTATGAACTAGATTTGGCTTAAATTGCTGTTCAGAAAGATTCTGTTCTTTAAATAATCTCTTAATCAAGCTAATTTGATCAGCTTGATCATAAATAACAAAATTTTTTCGATAATTTAGTCCTAGCTTATCTATATTTAAACGCAAAATCTTTAGACAAATTGCGTGAAAAGTTCCGATTTCCGGACGGCTTGAGCTTTTAAGCAAGCCAGGCGATAATTTATCAACCCGCTCAGCCATTTCTTGAGCTGCTTTATTAGTAAAAGTAACCGCTAAAATATTATCTGGCCTAATTCCTTGCTGAATTAAATAAGCAATCCGATAAGTTAAAGCCATAGTTTTGCCGGATCCAGGTCCAGCAATAACCAAAACCGGCCCCTGAATAGCAGTGACCGCTTGAGATTGCTTTTTATTTAACTTTTGCAATAAATCCATTATTCTATTTCCTCCCATTCTTTAAATTGATATTCATCTGAAATCGCTGGTAAAAAAACAGGCGGATTAAAACTTTGTTCCGGATCATAAATATTTTCTCTTTCTTCAAATCCAGATATCCAAGTTGTGCCAGAATGCCATTTAGTTCCAACTCGTCCATTACTAACTACTGAACCAAAAATTTCTAAATAATCTCGCTTGCATTCCGGCCAATACCAAGAGCATGGATAATGGTTCCTGCCAAAGCGTCCGTTTTGAGCAATATAGATTCCATGCAATTCCAAATTTTCCGGAACATTTAAGCCAATCAAATTATTATGCTGAGCCGCTAAAACTAGCCCATCTGTTCCATCCCGATGATTATACTCAATATTTCCCTCAATCCAAATATTAGTTTCTTTGTTTGGATCAATCAAATCAGCTGAAATTAGAGTTATCTTGCCTGTAATTTCTCCTTCTACCCAAAGATCATCTTCAAAAAAAAGCAAACCGCAAGATTCTGGAATCTGATAAGTCCCAAAAAAACTTTCGCTTTGGATAACTGAGTCTTCCCAATGAAAATCTCCTACTTCGTCGTTGTATGCCCAAAGAGATCCTAATCGGGTAATTTTATACACATCTGCAAAAGAATTTTCTTGATCATGACTAAAAACAACATGGTAGCCGTCTTCTCCTGAAGGAGAAAAGTACAAGCCTTGGCCAGATTCAGCCAATGACTTAATCTGGGCTAAATCCATAGTAATCCCTTCAAAATCAAAAGAAGATACCGGATAATTAAATAATTCTTCGTTTCCATTAGCAGTAGTAAAAACACCCGGACAAATACATTTATCTTCATCTATCCAACACTCATCCGGACATATATCGCAACCCAAAGAAGAAGTGCAAACCCATTCTTCGCGCGCTGAAGTAACCAAAGCCTTATTTTCCCCATCCATTCTAATCCCTCCATTAGCATGATAAGGGCCTTTAATTTCCCTGTCTGATCCGGCCCAAACATTATCATTGATTAAATAAGCATAATCAGCCACGGTTGGCCGAATATATTTAACCCGGATTGTTCTTTTAGTATCCGGATGAGAATAAGCCCAGCCAGTAGAAGTAATTATTATAGCTGAAGTTTGTCCGCACTGCTGAGTTCCGCTAATTTCCAAACTAAATTTGCCAAGCGGACCGCCTTCTGAATCAGAATATTCATGCTCATAAGGCCCGCAAGCTGAACAAGGCGGATCATCGCAACACCAGTCCTGGCCATCTTGCAAATCAGCAAAATCATGGGCTAAATGCCAGCGATAATAGTCAAGTCCGGCTTCAGCAATCGCTAAAGCTTGATTCCAGGCTACTTTTTGCTTAGCTTGCTTTAATTGAATGGTTAAATAACCAGCAATTGAACTAAAAGTAAGGATAAAAATTGCTCCAAAAATCAAAGCCAAAATAGTAATATCTCCTTTATTTTGATTTGAGGTTTTTTTCAACATACCAATTAAAGATTATTTTTTAAATTTCTAATTTGAACGCTTGATTCTAAATAATAGTTTTGCGGAGCTCGATTAGGATCAACATTAATAATCAATTCAGTTCTAATCATTTTAGTTTCTTCTAAGCGGGCCGGAGCGTCTAATT